>CAJUFK010000023.1 GCA_910585535.1 uncultured Angelakisella sp.
TCTCCCGCTTCAGCTCGTCGAAGACCAGGGTGAACTGGTGGAAGAAGGTGGTGTACCGGATGACGTTCACATAGGGGTGGCCGGCGATGAACTTCCGCAGCCGCTCCATGGTGAACTTCCGGGTCTTGGGCTGGCGGACATCAAAGGTGATCTGATGCTCAAAGTCCTTCCAGCCGTTGGTAACGGCGTTGTACATATGCACCGGATCCCAGATAAGGTAGGCCAGAAAGCTGACGGTGTAGTCGTGGAAGGGCTGGGGGCTGGCAATGGTCACCGCGCCGGAGGCGGGGTCATAATCCCAGCGGTCCGGATCCAGGGGTTCCCCGGTGGTGCGGTCCATCACCTCCCACCAGCGGCGGATGTCGTCCCGGGAGTTTACTTCCAGCAGCTCGCCGCTGACTCCCTGGAGCAGGGAGATGGTCAAGGGTCCGCCGGTGGCGGTGTGAAAGCCGGTCATAATGTAGCACTGCTGTATCTCGTCGGGATTGGCCTTGGCCCACGCGTTGTCCTTGCGGGTGGTGTAATAGGTGGAATAGACCTTGGCGTCCACCTGCTTCAAGGCGTCCGGGTAGTCGGTGCCGTCGCAGTCCCGAATGGCGTCGGCGCCCCAGCGCTCCAGCAGTTCCAGGGTCTGGGGCACCACATCCACATCGGTGGGGATGGTCACCCGGCCCTTGGTCAGTTGTTCACTCATTTTTTCACTCCTAATGCTCAAAGGGTTTGTTGTAGATCATCAGCGCCGCCAGCAGCAGGACAACGCCTGCCACCATCAGCCCCAGGCCGGCCAACTGGCCCTTCAGGGTCCAGCCAAAGATCACAAGGGCCAACCCCAGAAAGAAGAAAACGGTGATAAACAGCGCCCGAAGGCCCATATGCTCTTTCCAAAAGTTCATGGTATCATCCTTTCAGTCCGCCCACGGTCATGCCCTGGGTCAGCTTCTTCTGCACACACATATAAAGGATCAGGGTGGGCAGCATCACCAGCACCAGGCCGGCGTAAAGGATGCCGTACTGGGCCGAGGACTGCTGGGCCTGCATCAGGTTCAGCAGTCCCACCGGCAGCGTCTTTTGGCCGGTGGCGCTGCTCATCAGCGTCATGGAGATGATGTATTCATTCCAGAAGGAGAGGAAGTTAAAAAGGATAATGGTGATAATGGAGGGCTGGGCCATGGGGAAGATAATGCGGATCATGGCCTGGCTGTAGGTGGCGCCGTCGATGTAAGCGGCCTCCTCGAAGTCGTGGGGCAGGGTGGCGAAGTAGCCGGACAGAAGGTAGATGGTAAAGGGTAGGGCAGTGGAGGCGTAGACCACCGCCAGAACGAAAAGGTTGTTCATCAGAAAGCCGCTGCCCAGGGCCTTTTTCAGGAAGGCGTCACCATCCCGAAGCATCAGGAAGATGGGAACGACGATGTAGTTTACGTTGATAAACAGCCCCGCCATAAAGCAGGTGTTGAGAAAGTTCCGGCCCCGGAAGTGAAAGCGGGCCAGGCAGTAGGCCGCCGGAAGGGCCACCACCAGCAGCAGCGCCAGGGAGAGAACGGTCACCAGAATGGAATTCATCATATAGCTGCCCATGCTGGCGGAGTTCCAGGCGTCCACAAAGTTCTGCCAGTAGAACCCGGCGGGAAGGGCCCAGGGGTTGCCGTAAAATTCGCTGTTCTGTTTGACAGAGGCCAGGAACACCCAGGCCACCGGCACGATGATAAGCACCGCCAGGGTGATGAGGACCACATAAATAAAGATCTTGTACAGGGTTTGGGCCGAAAGGCCCTTTTTCTCTGTTGTCATACCGCTTCCCTCCTTACATTTCCAGCACTTCCCGCCGTGTCACCCAGTTCACCAGGGCGGAGAGCAGGAAGGAGAAAAGGAAGATCACCACGCCCGCCGCCATGGAGTAGCCGTACAGCCCGGCGTCCTTTTGGGCGTACATAAAGCTGAGCCCCACGTCGGCCATCCCCTTGGCCACCATGGCCTTGACAAAGAGGAAGGCCATATTGATGGTGGAGATGATAAAGAAGGTAAGGGTGGTGCGGATGTTGGTCCAGATCAGGGGCAGGGTGAGCTGGAAGAACTGGGTCAGCCGGCCGGCGCCATCCAGCCCGGCGCTTTCGTACAGGGTAATCGGGACGGCGGCCATAGAGGCCATGTACATCACCATGTAGTAGCCGATGGCCTGCCAGACCATGGCGATGATGACGCTGACGATGACCATAGGCTGGTCCTTCCACAGGATCATCACCGTCTTGCCGGAAAGCAGGGAGAGGATGCTGTTGAGCATTCCGTTTTCCGGCTTGTAGATGGCGGAGAAGATACCGGCGATGACCACCACCGACAGGATATTGGGGATGTAAAAGACGATGCGGAAAAAGTTCTGGCCCCGGATCTTTTCCCTGGTGAGGATGGCGGCAAAGACGATGGCGAAGAAGAAGGTGATGATGGTGACGGTAACGATGAGCAGGATGGTGTTCTGCATGGCGGTGATAAACTTGACATCCTTAAAAAGCGCCTCAAAGTTGCTTATCCCCACAAAGGTCTCGGTGGGGGAGTAGGCGCCGCGCTGGAAGAGGGACATCCGAAAGACGTTTAGGGTGGGCAGGATCATAAAGATGAAGTAGAGGATCACCGCCGGGGCAACACAGAGGGCTAAAAACCGGCCGCGGCTCTTGCTGGGGCGCATGGGATCACTCCTTTCAGGTCGTCAAGGGGGCGGTTAAAGGCAGGGGCGGCGGCGAGCAGTCTCTACTCGCCGCCGCCCATCGTTCAGTCAATAGGAACGTGCGGTCAGTCGCAAACTCAGCCCATCAGGTTGGCCCGCATCTCGTCGCTGGCGGCCTTGACGCTGCTGATCCACTGATCCTCCGTAAGGGTGCCATTGACAAGACCGTTGACGGGATCCAGGAAGACCTCGCGGACGGTGCCCAGGCCGGCTACCGCATTGTAAGCGGCAAAGCTGCCCATGGCGGCGTCGGCGCCGTTGTCATAGATGGCGTAGAACATCTTGTTGTCGCCCTCCAGGTTGTCGGTGAGACCGGGGACAGGCTGCACAGCGCCGCCCTTGGCGAAGATGGCGCAGGCCTTGTCACTGTACAGGAAGGCAACGAACTGCTTGGCAGCATCCAGGTTGGGAGCCCCGGCGGGGATCCAGGCCTGCTCCAGCCAGCAGTAGCTGGCGCCGTTGCCGCCGGCCTTGGCGGCGGGCAGGGCGGTCATGCCCCAGGCAAAGCCGTCGGCCCGGGGAGCCTCGGCCATCTCGCCCACGATCCAGGTGCCGTTGGGCATGAACAGGGCCTTGTTGTCCAGGACCAGCTGCTGGTTCTGGGTGAAGTCCTGATCGTTGGCCTGGGCGGGGGTGACAGGGTTGGTGTAGCTGGCCAGCTTGGCGATGATGTCAAAGCACTCCTTGGCCTCGGGGGTGTCCCAGACGCCCTCGGCGTAGGTGGTGGCGTTGTTGAAGAAGTCGGCGCCGCCTACCGAGTACATCAGGGCATACAGGAAAGCGTCAAAGTAGCCGGTGGTGGGATAGGTAAAGAGGTACATATTGGGGTCTTCGGCCTTGGCCTTGTCGGCCAGCTCCCACATCTCGTCCCAGGTGGCGGGGACCTTCCAGCCCTTTTCCGCAAACAGACCGGCGTTGTAGAACAGGCCGCAGGGGGAGTAGAACATGGGGGCCAGGTAGGTCTTGCCGTCGCCGTAGGGGTTGGTGACAGAGGTGTCGGTGAAGCCGCCGACGATCTTGTCGGAGACCTTGGCACTCTCGCCGGGGATCGTCATGGACAGCACGTCGGTGATGTCGGCGATGTTGCGGTCCTTGATGAACTGCTCGGTGAGGCCCTTCTCACGGCCGGTGGCCAGGTGGATGACGTCGGGGAAGTCGCCGCCCTGCATGGAGGGCCCGATGACGTCCTCCAGGTTCTTGTCGCAGATCAGTTCGACCTTAATGCCGGTTTCGGCGGTGAAAGCGTCGCAAACTTCTTTCCACATACCGGGGTAGGCTTCTTCGTAGCCGGAGGCCAGGGCGGCCACGGTAATGGTTACGTCCGGGGCCGGGGCGGGCTCGCTGCCGCCGTCGGTGCTGCCGGGAGCAGGAGCCGGGGTAGGCTGGCTGGAAGCGCCGTTCCCGCCGCAGGCGGCCAGGGACAGCACCAGGGTCAGCGCTATCAGGAAGCTAAGAAATTTTTTCATGGGTTTACCTCCATTCAGTTTTGAGGAAATACGCTCTTTTGTGGCTGGCAAGCCAGCCTTCTCGAGAACAAGTATATCTTGTCTGATGGCAGGAAGCAATCCCTTTCTTGCGGAACTTTTTAGATATATTGCTATCTTCTTGTGGATTAAACTAATTTTAGGAAAAGCTGTTTGCAGGTTCTGGTCAAAATGGATAGCTCTCCCGGCGCTGCCGGTGATGCCGCCGGTATTCCATGGGGCTGATCCCTTCCACCCGGCGGAAACACTGGGAGAAATAGCTGAGGGAGGAGAAGCCCAGTATCTGGGCGATCAGGGAGAGGGTGTGGTCAGTTTCCCGCAGGAGGAACCGGCTCTCCTCGATGCGCCGGGCGATGAGGTAATTGATGGGGGAGATGCCGAACTCCCGCCGGAAGGCGTGGGCCAGGTAGTATTTGTTCAGATGGGCCAGCTGGGCCAGCTGATCCAGACTGAGGTTTTCCTTAAAATGGTTATCGATGTACCGCCGCACCAGTCCGCACTCCCGGCTGGACCTGGTGTCGGAGGAGTCGCCGGAAAGGGCGGCATCCTGCTGGCGGCCCAGCCGGATGAGGACCACCTCCAGAAGGCTGCGGCAGACCCGTTCGTACCCCGGCAGCGACGCCTCGGCCTCCTGGTGCATCAGGTGCAGGCAGGCCATCAGCTCCTCCCAGCCGGTGTGAAGGTGGAGCATGGTGTAGCCGTCCGCCCCCGCCAGGGTCTCCAGCCCCTCCACCCCCAAAACGGTGTATTCCAGGGGGCTGTCCAGCTGGCTGACCTCGGTATGGGGGACATTGGCGTTGACAATAACAGCGTCGTGGATGGCCACCGGGAATTCCTCCCGCCGGGTGCAGAAGCGCCCATGGCCGCCGGTGATAAAGAACAGTTCCGCGCAGCCATGGGTGTGGAGGCTGGAGTTCCAATCCTTGCTGTACCGGTCCTGGGAGACATAGGCCAGCTGCGGGGCGTCCTCCGGCAGGGAGGAAGGGGGCGTATACTGACGCCGGCTCATAGAGATCACCTCCTGAAAACGTCACTGGGAAAAGTGAAAGATCCAGGCGTCTGGAACGAAGCGGGCCAGGATCTCCCGGTTCAGGTTGTACCAGCTTTGGCACTTGTCCAGGATGATGGCGTCGGCAGTGACCACCTGGGCCATCCTGGAAAGGACCCTGTCCACGTTGGGGTCCAGTTCCACCTGAATCCGGAGGGGGAAACGTTCCGCCTGCTCCCGGAGGAGCCCTCCAAGGCGTCCGGAGTTGGACACCTGCTGGTCCAGATAGAAAACAGCCTCTTTTACCCCCAGGGCCTCCATCTGCGAAAAGAGAAGTTCCGCCGCCTGGCAGGTCTTGTCCACGATGCGGTAGGTCCCCCGCAGCCCAGCCAGGTCCCGGATGGTCCCGTCCATCCCCTCCAGCAGAAGGGAGCCGGACAGGGCTACCTCCAGGGTGATGATGGTGTTGAAGCCGTCCAGGATCAGTCTTTCCGGCGGCTGGAGAAGCTCCTTCCCCCGCCGGTTTTGAAGGGAGGCCTTTGGGGAGGCCGTCCGGGCCAGGGCCAGCCGCTGGCGCTGGGACAACAGGTGGTGGTTGCCAACAAAGGTGGAGGCGGACTTGACGTCGTATCCCCGGTCCAGGAGAAAGACCAGTTCCTGGAAGGCGGCGTTAAGCTTTGCGGCAGCCTTGGGGCCGAACTCGGCGGCGTCTTTGGGGCTGTAGCCCCGGGAAACAGTTTCCATGGCGGTCCCTTTCTTTGAAAAACAGGCGGCATCCCGGTGAGGACGCCGCCTGAAACAAACTACAGGTTGGCAAAAACTTCCATCTGCTTTTGCAGTTCCCCGACGATCTCCTGGTTGGCATCCATACGTCCGGCGATGCCCTCCATATCGCCCACCAGACTGCGGGTGCTGCCCGCCGCGCCGGTGACGCCGGAGACCGCGCCGTCGATGGCCCCGGAGATGTTGGAGATGGAGGCGGCGATCTCGTCCATGGCGGTGCGGAGCTGTCCGGCCTGGTCGTTAAAGGCGTCCATGGCCTGTCCGATGTAGGCGGCATCCTTCCGGTACTGGTGCCCGGCCTGGAGGGACCGTTCCAGCTGCTCCAGGGTGGCGTTGCCAAGGTACCCGGCCAGTTCCCGGGCGCTGCCGGAAAGGTACTCCACCGCCCCGGTGACAACTCCGCTTACCTCCTGGATGTGGTTGGCGGTTTCGGCGCAGGAGTCGGCCAGCTGGCGGATCTCCTGGGCAACGATGGCGAAGCCCTTCCCGGCCTCTCCGGCCCGGGCGGCCTCAATGGAGGCGTTGATGGCGATGAGGTTGGTGGAATCGGAAATAGAGAGGATGTCCTTGGTCAGAATGCCGATCTGATCGACGTTTTTGCTCTTTTCAATGGCGCCTTCCAGTACGGAAAGGATCTCCGCCGTCTTGGCCCGCACCGTCTCGGTCTCCTCCTGGGCGGAGCGCTCCATCTCCTGGGCCCGGCTCCGCATCTCGGCGGAGTAGGCGGTGATGGCGGCGCACTCCTCCGCCATCCCTTTGGCGCTGGCCTGGGTGCCGGCGGCGTTGCCGCTGATGGAGGCGGCGCTGCCGGCGATCTCCCGAAGGGCGGCGGAAAGCTGTTCTGTCACGCCGGAAAGGCTTTGGACGCTGACGCTGGAGGTCTTGACCCGATGGCGGACCTCGCCCACCACCCCGCTGATACGCTCCGAACTGCCCTTCAGGGTGCCCATGGCGCCTCGGATGGGGGAGATCACGTACACACGGATAATATGGAAGGCCGCCGCAACCAGAAGGATCCCCAGGACAAGGGTGGCGGCAGTGATGACCAGGGAGGTGACGTAGACTGCGGAGAGGCGGTTACGGGCTTCCTCCACCTGACGGCTGACCGAGGCGGAAAGGGAATCGATATTTTGCTCCGCAGCCTCGTTCCAGTTGGCAACATCCCCGTTGGCCATGCTGTAAGCGTCCTGGGTCTTGCTGTCGGCGCTGGCGCTGACCAGGCGGACCAAGGCGTGCTTCAGGGAATCGTAATTTGTCAAAAGGGACTGGTAGGTTTCCTGATCCTCCGAAGAAACAAAGCCTTTATAGGCAGCCAGCTTTTCATCCAAGGCGGATTCCTCCGCCTTGATCTCCTGGACCAGCCGGATCATGGTGGCGTGGTCGGCGGCGACGATATGGGATAGGGCCAGCCGGTGGATCTCCATCATCGACTGGCGGATCTCCTCCAGCCGTTCTTCGCTGACCATATACTCGTCAACGATGCTCCCGGCGTTGCTATGTACATTGTTGAGACTGAATACCGCCAGGAGGTTGGACAGCAGCATCACCAGCCCCAGCAGAACGATGGGCAGAAGCAGCCGCCGCTGTAATGTCAATTTACCGTTCATGTGATCTCCTCCCAATCCAACATCATTTTGTCACCGGGCACAGACCCCTTCCACCAGCCGGTCCAGCTGGACCTGGAGGGAGGCGCCGGAGGGATTTCCCGCCGCAAGGTTCCCGGAGAACTCGGCAACAGGATCCCAGAACTTTCCGCCCACCCGCTGGAGCTGGGAAAAGTTGGACTGGGCCAGCAGGGCCGCGATGGCCGGGGAGGCCTGGACCTCCGGAGAGTTTGCGGCGCTGGTATTGGCAGGCCCCTGGCCCCGCTGCTCAAAGCGCAGGCGCTGGTTGGCTTCGCTGGTGATCCATTCCGCAAGCTTTGCCGCCCATTCCGGGTGCTGGGAGTAGGCGTTTACACCCACCAGCTTGCAGCCGGAAAAGGAGGCCATTTGGATCTGCTGCCCGGCGCAGGTGTAGGTAGGCAGCTTGGCAGCCCCGGTATTTTCGCCCCAGGCGTTCCGAATGGCGACCTCATTCCATACCCCGCTGACCCCCGCAATAACCGAGCCGTCCTGGACCCCGGCCAGGAACTCTGTATCCGTGCGGCTGGCAAAGCCGGGGCTGGCTGCCACCGAGAGCATGGCCTGGGCTACATCCACCCCCCGGATGGGGCCGTCTGTGCTGTTCCAGGTGCAGTAGTTGGTAAGGCCGTCCTCGTTCAGCCCCACCTCCAGGCCGGTATTGCCAAAAAAGGCGTAGACATACCAGGCGGAGGACCAGTCCATAGTCACCAGACGCTCGGCCTGGGCAGCCACTTCCAGCATCCGGTCCAGGGTCTGGATGTCCTCCTGGGAAAAATAGGACTTGTTGTAGTAAAGGAAATATCCGTTATCCGCCGTCAAGGGATAGGCGTAAAGGGTCCCCCCCACGCTGGCCGCATCCACCGCGGCGGGAAGGGTAGAGGTGCGGATGGCTCCGTCATCCGGGATGGGATCCAGCCCACCGGCAGCAGCCAGGGCAGCCACTTGGTCGTCAGCGAAGGCAAAAACGTCCGCGCCCTTTTCCAGGTCGCCTAAAAGAACATCCTTACAGTTGGACTCGCTTTGGGCCTGGTAGGTGATCTGAAGATCGGCCTCCCCGGCGTAGTGGTCCCGGAAAGAAGTAAAGATCTCCTGAAGCAGCTCCTCGTTCTCTTCTGCACCCCAAACAGTAAGAGCCACGGCCTGCTTTTCCGGCAAGGTCTTTTCTGGGGTGGCGGAAGGAGGCTGGCTGCCGCAGGAGACCAGCAAAGCAAAGGTACAGACCAAAAGGATCAAATGGAAGGGCACTTTTTTCATTGCCTTTTACACCTCCAAAGGATTTCAGCAGGAATTATATCACTTTTCGCCCAAATTTTCAAGCAAAGTTTCCTACTTTAGCCAGAAGAAAAGAGCCCTTACAGGAGGGTATGCTCCAGAAAGATTTTGACCCCGATGCCCACAAGGATCCCGCCCCCCAGGACCTGGGCCCTGGACCCCAGGGAAGGGCCGCAGGCCCTGCCCAGCCACAGCCCCAGAAGGGTGCAGCAAAAGGTCACCGCCGCAATAAAACCCGCCGCGAAAAGGATGGGGGCCTCCAGCGCCGCAAGGCTCACCCCCACCGCCAGGGCGTCGATGCTGGTGGCCACCCCTTGGAGGAGCAGCGTCTTCCAGCAGAACTCCGGGGAAGCGGGGGAGTCGTTGTCCCCGCCGGCAAGCCCGGCCCAAAGCATCCGCCCCCCCAGGTAGCCCAACAGCATCAAAGCAATGATATGGTCGGCCCGGGCCATATACCGAAGAAAGCGGCTCCCTGCCAGATACCCCAGCAGCGGCATCAGGCCCTGGAAGCCTCCAAACACGCCGGCAGTGGCCAGGGGCTCCCCGGGGGCCAGCCCCCGGTGGCTGATGCCGTTGGAGGCCGCTACGGCGCAGGCGTCCATGGAAAGGCCGATGGCCAGCAAAAAAAGCTCCCCGATCTCCACAAGCACTCCTCCCTTTCTATGCCTTGTATATGGGGAAAGATGGAAGAAAATGCCAAAATCCCAGGCAAACAAAAGGGTGTTCCCGGTAATTTAACAATTTATTCACGCTTTTTCGGGGCCTGTGATGTAAAATTAACTACAGTATCATGGCGGAAAAACCGGTCTCCCTTGCAGGGGTGCTGTTTCCCAAAGCCGCCGGGGCGGCGAGTAAAAAGTCCCCTTTCGGGGAAAACAAGCCAAAAGGGAGTGGGTGCCCTGTTCGGATATGTTCGGCCGGTGGAGGCCCAGCTTAGAGTCTGCGAGCTGACCGCCTACAAAGCAGTTTACTGCGGCCTCTGCCGCCAGCTGGGGCGGTCCTTTGGACTGCTGGCCCGGTTTACCCTGAGTTACGACACTACCTTCCTGGCCCTGGTGGGGCTGGGGGTGGGGGAGGAGGAGCCAAAGATCGCCCCGGGGCGGTGTCCCTTCAACCCTCTTAAAAGGATGCCGGTTTGTGGCAGCGCCCCTGCTCTGGTCTATTCTGCCGACGCAGCGGCGCTGCTCCTTTGGTGGAAGCTGCGGGACGACCTGGCGGATGAGGGCTTCGGAAAGCGGCTGCTGGCCCGGCTGGGGCTGTTCCTTACCGGGAAAGCCTACCGGAAGGCCGCCGCCCGCCGCCCGGAGCTGGACGAGGCGCTCCGCCGGATGACCGAGGGGCAGCAGGCCCTGGAGGCCCGGCGCTGCGCCAACATCGATGAGGCCGCCGAGCCCACCGCCGCCGCTCTTTCCGCCATCTTCTCCGCCCTTTCCGGGGAGGAGAGGCAGCGGCGGGTGCTGGAGCGGCTGGGGTATCTTCTGGGGCGTTTTGTCTACCTGGCCGACGCCCTGGATGATCTGGACCAGGACCGGGAAGCAGGGCGGTACAACCCCTTTCTCCTTGCCTGGGCCGGGGCAGAGCCGGAGGAAGGGAAAAAACGGTGTCTCTCCTCCCTTTATCTCACCATTGGGGAAACAGAACGCACGAGCCGCCTTTTGGAAATGCGGCGCTTTGGTCCTATTTTGGAAAACATCCTCACCCTGGGGCTTATGTCCCAGGCGGACCGTCTGGCAGGAAAAGGAGCTGAAAAGGATGGCTGACCCTTATCAGGTGCTGGGGATCTCCCAAAGTGCCACCGATGACGAAGTAAAAAACGCTTACCGCCAGCTTGCCCGGAAGTACCATCCGGACAACTACGTGGACAATCCCCTGGCGGATCTCGCCACCGAGAAGATGAAGGAGATCAACGAGGCATACGACGAGATCCAGCGCCGCCGGCGGGGCGGGGGCCAGTCCCAGAGCTACACCGGCCAGCAAAGCTACGGCCAGTACGCCCCCCCTTCCCAGCTGGACGACATCCGGCAGATGATCCAGAACGGACGCCTGCCGGAGGCGGAGGAACTGCTGGAGGGGATCCCCCAGCAGCGCCGGGACGGGGAGTGGAACTACCTGATGGGGACCATCTACTACTCCAAAGGCTGGCTGGACAGCGCCCTCAACTACTACACCGCCGCCTGCCGCCTCAGCCCCGGCAACCTGGAGTACCGGGCGGCCTATCAGCGGCTGATGCAGCAGCGCCAGTATGGGGCCTACACCACCAGCGCCACCACCTGTGACTGCTGCGAGATATGCGCCTCCATCTACTGCTGTTCCACCTGCTGCAGCTGTATGGGCAGCGGCTGCTGACGGACCCTACCCGGGCCTGCGGCCCTTGACGCTGTGCGGGGCTGGGCGGATGCCTGGAGTCTTGGGTTGTAGGAGACGTTACGCTGTAAAATGCTTTTTTCGGGTTGGCGGGGTGGCTTTTTGGGGCCCCGGCTGCCTTGGAATATTTCGCAAGGAGTGTTGCCGTTATGAAACACAAAAGTTCCCAGGTGGCTGTGGGGGGGATGGCCTCGGGGCTCTGCCTGCTGATTATGTTCCTTACCGGGCTGATCCCCTTTTCGGAATACGCCTGCCCCACCTTCGCCGGCCTGGTCCTCATCGCCGTGGCGGAGGAGATGGGCCGCAAGACGGCCTTTTTGGTTTATGGGGCGGTGTCCCTTCTCAGCATCCTTCTTACCCCCATTAAGGAGGCCGCCATCCTCTTTCTCTTTTTCTTCGGCTACTACCCGGTCATCCGGGGACTTCTGATGGAGAAGATTGGGTTGCGCCCCCTGCGCCTGGTGGTGAAGCTGATTCTCTTTAACGCCACCATCATCCTGGCCTATTTGGTGGTCATCCATGTTTTGGGCATCCCGGATATTTTGGAGGAGTTCGGCAGCTTCGGCAAGTATTCCGCCCTGGTGCTGCTCCTCTTCGGGGACGTGTTCTTCCTGGTCTACGACTACACGGTGGGCAACCTCACCGACGTCTACCGGGACTACTTTGCCCCCAAATTCCTCCGCAAGGGCCGGAGGTAAAGCGAAACCGAAGGATGCCGGATAGGCGGCTTGACAAGGCGGCAGATGACCTGCCTGGGAGTTATTCAGAACGGAGGTGTCCCAAACGCCCCCGTTCTTCTTTTTTTGCCCCCGGAGGGGCCATTTTCTCCATTCCGAAATAATCCGGAGGAAACCAGAGAAATCGGGAGGAAAACGGACAAAACCAAAAATTCCCTCGGTTTTCCAGGTTTTTTGCCGGAAACCCTTGACAAAACCGGGAAATATAGTGTATCCTCTAGTGGGCAGCCCCGCACGATTCCTGTTTGCGGTTTGACACCCAAAAATCCCGCCCGGGCTTCTGCCGTCTCCCCGGCAGATGTGGGCGAAATTTCTGTGGTACAATCTGTGGATACCGGAACGTGGCCGGGTCGGCTCTTTTTTTGCATCTAAGCGCAAACTTAGAAAAAATTGCGGCAAGGCAATGCCCTGGTCTGGAAGGTGTCGGGAGGTCCTCCTCCTGCATCCATAGCAAAGAGTCCAAGGACTCTCACCCTTTGCGGGGAATGGGGACAAAGCTGAACCGCGTGTGGGGAAATCTTTTCTCCCCACATCCATGGACGCCGGGAACCCCGGCGTACTATCCGCAAAGGGGGATCTATTTATGAACGAGAACGCCATCATCAGCCTGCGGGGGATCCGGGTGGACTACGACGGGGAGCCGGTGCTTCACGGTCTGGACCTGGACATTATGGACAAGGAATTTATTACCTTCCTGGGTCCATCGGGGTGTGGGAAGACCACCACCCTGCGGATCATCGGCGGCTTCATCGAGCCGCTGGCGGGGGACATCTTCTTTGAAGGGCAGCGGATCAACGGTCTGCCTCCCTACAAACGCCAGGTGAACACCGTTTTTCAACGGTACGCCCTCTTCCCGCATCTGAACGTCTACGAGAACATTGAATTTGGGCTGAAGATCAGCAAGCTTCCGGAAAAGGAACGCCGCCAGCGGGTGGAGGAAGCCCTTGCCCTGGTAAACCTGCGGGGATACGGCCACCGGAACATCAACCAAATGTCCGGGGGACAGCAGCAGCGGGTTGCCATCGCCCGGGCCATTGTCAACCAGCCCAAAGTTCTTCTTTTGGATGAGCCCCTGGGGGCCCTGGACCTCAAACTCCGCAAGGAGATGCAGGTAGAGCTGAAGCGGATCCAGCAGAGCCTGGAGATCACCTTTATCTACGTCACCCACGACCAGGAGGAGGCTCTAACAATGTCCGACCGGGTGGTGGTGATGAAGGACGGGGAGATCCTCCAGACCGGCACCCCCCAGGACATTTACAACGAGCCCCAAAACGCCTTTGTTGCGGACTTTATCGGGGAGAGCAACATCATCGACGGCTTTATGCACAAGGACTATCTGGTGGAGTTCGCCAACGACCTTTTCCCCTGTGTGGATAAGGGCTTCGATTCCATGGAGCGGGTCCAGGTGGTGATCCGCCCGGAGGACATCCTCATCCTCCCCGCCGAGGAGGGGAAGATCTCCGGGGTGGTGGAGTCGGTGACCTTCAAAGGGGTACATTACGAAATGATGGTGGACGCCCTGGGCTACCACTGGATGATCCACTCCACCCGAAGCGTGGAACCGGGGACCGTCATCGGCATGGACGTGGCCCCGGAGAATATCCACATCATGAAGCGGGACGAGGAGGAGTGAGCCATGAAATTTCGGTACGCCTCCATCCCTTACCTTATCTGGTCCGCCGTCTTTGTTCTGGTGCCCTTGGGGCTGGTGGCGGTGTTCGCCTTTACCACCCAGACCGGGACCTTTACCATTGATAACATCGCCCGGGTCTCCAGTTATACCCCGGTTTTTATGCGTTCGGTCTGGCTGGCCATTCTGGCCACCGCCATCTGCCTCTGCATCGGGTACCCCCTGGCCTACCTGATGAGCCGGATGAGCGGGGTGAGCCAGCGGACCATGGTCATGCTCATCATGCTGCCCATGTGGATCAACTTCCTGCTCCGCACCTACGCCTGGATGACCCTCCTGGAGAACAACGGGGTCATCAACACCGTCCTCCGGGCCCTGGGCTTTGGCACGGTGCGGATGATAAACACCCAGGGGGCGGTGGTGCTGGGGATGGTCTACAACTACCTTCCCTTTATGATCCTGCCCCTCTACTCCATTATGACCAAGATCGATGACCGGGTCATCGAAGCGGCCCAGGACCTGGGGGCCAACCCCCTTACCGTCTTTTCCCGGGTCATCTTTCCCCTTAGCGTCCCCGGGATCTCCACCGGGGTCACCATGGTGTTCGTCCCTGCCATCTCCACCTTTATCATCTCCCGGATGTTGGGGGGCGGCTCCAATATGCTTATCGGCGACCTCATCGACGCCCAGTTTTTGGGCAACGCCTACAACCCCAATCTGGGGGCGGCGATTTCCATGGTGCTGATGGTCTTTATCCTGCTGGTAATGAGCATCTTCAACCAATTTGATGATTCCGAGGAGAGGGAGGGGATGCTGATATGAGATTCCTGAAGCGCTGCTACCTGGCCCTGGTGATGCTCTTTCTGTACCTTCCCATTGGAGTGCTGATCCTCTACAGCTTTAACGCCAGCAAGTCCCGCTCGGTGTGGAGCGGCTTCTCCCTTCGGTGGTACCGGGACCTCTTCTCCAACGAGCTGATCCTAACATCCCTGTACAACACCCTGGTGGTTGCCCTCTGTGCATCGGTTATCGCCGCCATCCTGGGCACCGCCGCGGCCATGGGTATCTACTCCATCCGCAACCGGTGGTTCAAGTCCATGATTATGAACGTCACCTATATGCCCATCCTCAACCCGGAGATCGTGATGGGGGTTTCCCTCCTGCTCCTCTTTGTGTCGGTAAACCAGATCGGGGCAGGAATCACCGCCGCCACCGGCATCCCCATGCCGGAACTGAACCTGGGGTACCTCACCCTGGTTATTGCCCACGTCACCTTTTGCACCCCCTACGTCATCCTTAACGTTCTGCCCAAGCTGCGCCAGATGGATAAGTTTGTCTACGAGGCCGCCCTGGACCTGGGGTGCAGTCCGGTGATGGCCTTCTTCAAGGTCATCATCCCGGAGATCATGCCCGGCATGGCCACCGGTTTTCTTATGGCCCTGACCTATTCGGTGGACGACTTTATTATCAGCTACTTTGTCAGCTCCGCCACCTCCCAGACCCTGCCGGTGACCATCGGGGCTATGGTCCGCAAGCGGATCAGCCCGGAGATCAACGCCCTTTCCGCCATCATCTTTGTGGTGGTGCTGGTGGTTCTGGTGGCGGTAAACCTCTCCGCCCTCCGCAAGGAACGCCTCCTTCAAAAAAAGCTGGGAGGTGGGGTATGATGAAAAAGCTTTCCCTTTTTCTGGCAGTTCTGGTTCTCCTTCCCCTTTTGGCGGTTCCCGCCTGGGCCCAGGAGCTGGACTATTCCGAAATGGACCTGGACTACTACACCCGGTACAGGGGCCAGGGCCGGTCCATCAACGTCTACAACTGGGGGGAGTACATCTCCGACGGTTCCGACGACAGCCTCAACGTCAACAAGGCATTTGAGGAACTTACCGGCATTAAGGTGGTCTACTCCACCTTTGATACCAACGAATCCCTTTACGCCAAGCTGAAAACCGGGGGCAGCAGTTACGACGTTATCATCCCCTCTGATTACATGATCGCCCGGATGATCGAAGAGGGGATGCTCCTTCCCCTGGACCTTGGGAACATCCCCAACTTTGCCACCCACATCAACCCCCGGTACAAGGACCAAAGCTACGACCCCGGCAACCGGTATTCGGTTCCCTACACCTGGGGGACGGTGGGCCTGATCTACAATGCCGCGATGGTGGACGAAAACGACGCCATCGACAGCTGGGGCTATCTTTGGGATCCCATCTACGCAGACAATATGCTTATGTTCAGTAACTCCAAGGACGCCTTTGGGGTGGCCTTTAAGCTGCTGGGCTACCCCATCAACGCCGAAAGCCGGGAGCAGCTGGACCGGGCCACCGAGCTTCTCAAGGAGCAAAAGCCCCTTCTCCAGGCCTACGTCATGGACGAGATCTTTGACAAGATGACCGGCGGGGAGGCCGCCCTGGCCCCCTACTACGCCGGGGACGCGGTGACCATGATGGAGGACAACCCGGATCTTCGCTTTGTCGTTCCCAAGGAGGGCTCCAACATCTTCACCGACGCCATGTGCGTCCCCAAGGAGGCCAAGAATAAAGAACTGGCGGAGATGTACATCAACTTTATGCTGGAGCCGGAGGTGGGGCTGGCCAATATCGAGTACATCGGCTATTCCACCCCCAACGACCGGGTATACGAGCTGCTGGACGACGAGACCAAAAACGACCCGGTTCGTTACCCCGACCAGGAACTGCTGGACAGCTGCGAATACTTTGTGAACCTCCCGCCGGACCTTGCCGCCTACATGGATGAGAAGTGGACCGAACTGCTCTCCGCTGATGAGCGGTACAGCCGGATGCTTATGCCCTTGGTGATGCTGGGGTGCGTCATTGCCACCATTGCGCTGAACACTGCCCGGGCCGTGCGAAAAGCCCGGCTGGGCACAGGAAAGGAGCCGATTTTATGACATTTCGGATGGTACACAACAACATCAATGTCTTTGACCTGGAAAAGAGCGTGACCTTTTATAAGACCGCCCTGGGGATGAAGGAGGTTCGCCGGAAGGTGGCCGACGACGGCAGCTTCGTTCTGGTCTTTTTGGAGGACGGCCTTTCCGGCCACCAGGTGGAACTCACCTGGCTCCGGGACCGGAAGGAGCCCTACAACCTGGGGGACAACGAGATCCACATGGCGGTGGCCGCCGACGATCTGGAGGCCGCCCGTGCTTTCCACCGGGAGCTGGGGTGCATCTGCTACGAGAACCCCTCTATGGGGATCTACTTTATCAGCGATCCCGACGGCTACTGGACCGAGGTGGTCCCGGCGAAGTAAACCGGCAGGGAACAGAAGAACCCGCCCCGAGGGAGGACTGCTTCTCCGCCTGCCCTGCTGACCCGCCCCCGCTCCCTCCGGGTTTTCCGGGGTGGGGCGGGGGTTTGTTCTGTGGGGCAGGTTAGTCTCCGGCCGGTTTTGCGGCCCACTCTTTCGCCTTCAGCTCCATGTTGTTGCAAAAACGCTCCACCAGGAAGTCGACAGGGGTATCGAGAAAGCACTCTCCCATGGTTTTGGCGATGGCGCCGCCCACCCCTCCCACGAACTCGTTGGAGAAGATGACAAAGTAAAGGAGCGTATACAATTCCGCCTGCCGCAGTTTTTTTACCAGGCCGGAGAGGTAGGCCACGGTTTGGTCACAGCTTTCCGGGTGGCAGATGCGGTACCAGTCATCGGGGTGATCCTTTGCCCAGCTTATCATACGCCGAAGTTCCTGCTGGCTGGAGCTTGGGGCTGTTGTTTTGGTGGTTACGTTGTTCATGGTGGTTCCTCCTGTTCCCAAAAATAAATTTTGGTATTGCTTATACCTATAAGCAAACTTTACACCATTTTTATGATAAAATCAAGATGCAAATCTTTACATATTAGAAATTTAGGAGGTTTAACTATGACAAAGCTGATTAACAACGAAAAATTTGCACGCAATATACAACAGATAAGACTTTCTTGTGAGTTGTCACAGGAAGAAACAATTCGCCGGCTACGGAAATTGGGTTCACCACTTAGCCGTAGCACCTACTCTTTGATTGAGTTAGGCAGGGGCAACGTGTACGTCAGTGACTTGGTCGGTTTACAAAAAGTGTTCCAGGTAGATTTTTCCGCCTTTTTTGAAGGCATATCCATTTCACGCTGAACACACCCCTGTCGCCCTTTTTGTGGGCCGCTTGGTGACGCTTCACGGCCAACCGCCGGAGGCGGCTCTTAGGTCGTGCCTCACCTGAAAGGGGAGGTTGGGCGTAGCCCACGTCCGAAGGACCTCCGCAGAGACCGGAGAGGTTTTCCCGTAGGCCGTCCGCGCAAAACACCCCACCGGGGTGTATTTGCGGGGTACTCGATTGCAGGGCGTTAGCCTCTTACTTTCTTTTTTTCTTTCAAAAAGAAAGTAAGCAAAGAAAAATGCGCCCTCCGGAAAGATGCGGGGGGAGTTTCGCCCTCTGCGGAGGGCGACCAGGGCTTTGCCCTGGACCTACCGCCCTTTGAAAAGGGCGGCCCTAAACTTTCCCTGGCTCCATTGTTCGCTTGTGCGGTTCTCAACTTCGGCCACCACTACGTCCTTTTTCCGAAACCTCTGGACTTTACGCCGCTATGCTATGTTGAACGTAAAAAGAGCGCCACCCCGTGTAAATTCAGGGGTGGACGCTCTTTTTGTCCGTTCAAGGCTCGACCTCTTATTAGGCCGCTAAAAAAGCATAAAGCAAAACTCCGAAATCAAGGAATCAAGCCCGAAACGCGTTATCTACAACCTGACCGTGTTCGTATAAATGCTCTGGAGCGATGTCTATATCATCATTCCAAACAACGGTACCGCAATCCGCTTTGGCACTGAGGAAGAAAGCAGGATTTTTAAGCTGAGCGTATATAGACTTTTCCAAAAGAGGGCGAGCGTCATAAATTTTTTTTACTCCGTCCGCAAAGGTCAAAAGCAAGGTGTAGTCTTCTTTCGGCTGTACCTCCCGTACAATCCAAGCCGGAGTTTTCATCACGTTTCTCCTTTCTGTGATGGCGGCTTTCCCACGCTTAACGCAAAGGATCAATTCTATAAAGCGGCTGCCCACTCATCGCCAGCTCCCAGTTGGCTAAAAGCTCATCTTTGTGAAGCTCCGCCCAAGCGGCGATGTACTTGCGTTGCGGTTTAGGCATATCACCATCCGTAAGCTCTCCATCCATGTTAAAGACCGCATTGTACCCTTGATACGAGGCGTGAAAGTGTGGCGGATTGTGTTCGCCATTGTTATACATTCTAATAATGATACCTAAAAACATTGATATTGTTGGCATTTGCTCAACTCCTTCACCGTGATTCCCTGCCGCCTAGATCCGCTCCCGATCCGATGCCTTAATGCCCCGGCCATAGCGGCGGATGCCCTTGGCAATAGGGAAAGGGTCATATAGGGGATTGGGGGGCAACTCTTTTCCATACTTCCCCTAGTATAGGTTATATGATTTATTGCCCGTTGTCAATATTAAAATAAAGAAAAAATGAGAAAGGTTCCAAATACTTGGTAATTGCTAATTTTTGTGCTATAATAGCCGCGAGTGATCAAAAAGGCCCTTTTCCTCGACCCCTTCGGGGACAACCGGAAAAGATAGCCAATGATAGCACACCGCTCCGCTATGTGCTATAATAACCCCAGAAGACTGAAGACCCAGGAAAGGGGAACTACCGTGAAAATCGTAATCGTCGGCGACGGAAAGGTGGGCCAGGCCCTCACTGGTCGCCTGGCCGAGGAAGGCCATGATGTTGTGGTCATCGATAACAGCCCAAACGCCCTTCGCAATTCGGTGGAGGTCTACGACGTTATGGGCATCAGCGGCAACGGGGCCAGCTACGCCGTCCAAAAGGAGGCCGGGGTCCAGGAGGCCGACCTCCTCATCGCCGCCACCAGCGGGGACGAGCTGAACCTCCTATGCTGTATGGTGGCAAAAAAATTGGGGGCGAAACACACCATCGCCCGGGTCCGCAACCCCGATTATGAAGAACAGCTGGCGGAGATGAAGGAGGAGCTGGGCCTTTCCATGACGGTGAACCCGGAGCAGGCCGCCGCCCGGGAGATCGCCCGGATGCTCCGCTTCCCCTCCGCCCTGAAGCTGGATTCCTTCGCCCGGGGCCAGGTGGAACTGGTGGAGATCAAGGTCAAGGCCGGCTCCCCCCTTCTGGGACAAGCCCTGTTTGCCCTAAGCGAACTTCTGGGCATCCGTATTCTCATCTGCGCCGTCCGCCGGGGGGAGGAGGTCTACATCCCCAGCGGAAACTTCGTCCTCCAGGAGGGGGATAAGATCTCCATTACCGCCAGTCCCTCGGAACTGGACAGCCTTTTCCGCAAGCTGGGCATCTACCGCCAAAAGATCCACCGGGTCATGGTGGTGGGGGGCGGACGCATCGCCTACTACCTGGCCAAGCAGCTTTTGAAGCTGGGAATGTCGGTAAAGATCATCGACAAGGACCCCCAGCGGTGCGAACAGCTCAGCGACGCTTTGCCCAAGGCCCAAATCGTCCTGGGGGATGGCAGCGACCGGGAGCTGCTGGAGGAAGAGGGAATTGAGGACATGGACGCCTTGGTGGCCCTCACCGGAATGGACGAGGAGAATATCATCATCTCCATGTATGCCGGGACCCTGGGCCTCGCCAAGGTGGTCACCAAGATCAACCGGATGTCCTTCCAGGAGATCCTGGACGGGGCGGGGATCGAAAGCGTCATCACCCCCAAGGGCATCACCGTCAACCAGATCGTCCGGTACGTCCGGGCCATGGAAAACTCCCAGGGGAGCAACGTGGAGACCCTCCACCGCATCGTGGGGGGCCGGGTGGAGGCTTTGGAGTTCAACGCCGCCAAGAACTGCGCCGGGGACCTCTTCGGCGTCCCCCTCAAGGACCTGCGGACCCGCCAGAACCTTCTCATCGCCTGCATCATCCGGGGGCGGAAGGTCATCTACCCCGGCGGCAACGACACCATCGAGGCCGGGGACAACGTCATCGTGGTCACCACCAACCACCAGCTCCAGGACCTCAGCGACATCCTGGACCGCTAAAAGGAGCCCGCTATGAACTACGCCATGATCGCCTACATACTGGGCACCATCTTAAAGACCGAGGCCGTCCTCCTCTGCCTCCCCGCCGGGGTGGCCCTGGCCTACGGGGAGGGGGACTTCCTCCCCCTGGCCCTCACCGCCCTGGGGGCGGGGATCGGGGGGCTGGCCCTCACCTTCCGCAAGCCCGGGAACACCGTCATCTACGCCCGGGAGGGCTTTGTGGTCACTTCCCTCTCCTGGATCGTCATGTCCCTGGTGGGGGCTGTTCCATTTTACGCCGCGGGACAGATCCCCAGCTACCTGGACGCTGTGTTCGAGACGGTCTCCGGCTTTACCACCACCGGGGCCAGCATCCTCACCGATGTGGAGGCCATGACCCACGGGCTGCTGTTTTGGCGCAGCTTTACCCACTGGGTGGGGGGCATGGGGGTGCTGGTGTTTCTCCTGGCCATTGTTCCCCTGGCAGGGGGGCGCAACGTCCACATTATGCGGGCGGAAAGCCCCGGTCCTGTGGTGGGCAAGCTGGTGCCCCGGGTTCGGGACACCGCCCTCATCCTCTACGGCATATACATCGCCATGACGGTCATCCTCATCCTCTTTCTCCTCATGGGGGGGATGCCCCTTTACGACAGCGCCGTTCACGCCTTCGGCACCGCCGGGACCGGGGGCTTCGGCATCTGGGGGGACAGCATCGCCCACTACGACAGCGCCTACATCGACGTTGTCCTGGGGGTGGGGATGGTCCTCTTCGGGGTGAATTTCAACATCTACTACCTGCTTTTGATGGGGAAGTTTACCAGTATCTGGAAAAGCGAGGAGCTCCGCTGGTATCTGGGCATCATCACCGGCTCCACCCTGCTCATCGCCTGGAACACCCTGCCTCAATGGGGGAGCTGGCTGCGAAGCCTCCGGTTCGCCTTCTTCCAGGTGGGCTCGGTTATCACCACCACCGGCTTCGCCACGGCGGATTTCAACCTCTGGCCGGAGCTTTCCCGGATGCTGCTGATGGTGCTGATGCTGGTGGGCGCCTGCGCCGGAAGCACCGGCGGCGGGATGAAGGTCTCCCGGCTTATCATCATGATGAAAAGCGCCAAGCGGGAGATCAGCCGGATGCTCCACCCCCGGTCGGTGTACACCCTCAAATTCGAGGGCAAGCCGTTGGAGAACCAGACCATCTACAACACCTTCAGCTACTTCTTCATCCTGGTGGGATTCATCATCGGCTCCACCCTGCTCATCTCCCTGGACAACATGGATTTCGACAGCACCTTCTCAGCGGTGATGGCCTGCATCAACAACATCGGCCCCGGCCTGGGGGTGGTGGGTCCCATGGGCAGCTACGCCACCCTCTCCGGCCTTTCCAAGCTGGTGCTGATCCTGGATATGCTCTTGGGCCGCCTGGAGATCTTCCCCATGATGATGCTCTTTGCCCCAAATATCTGGGTGACAAAGCGTACCCAGCGGATATAATACAAAAAACAGGAGGTCATCAAAGCAAATGGACGTAAAAGAAACAGCCACCAAGGCCAAGGGCCTGGTTGGGGAATTTAAGGAGTTCATCTCCCGGGGAAACGTGGTAGATATGGCCGTCGGTATTATCGTGGGCTCTGCCTTTACCTCCATCGTCAACAGTCTGGTGAAGGACATCATCACCCCGTTTATCGCCTGGATCATTGGGGATACTGATTTTACCGCCATGTCCCTGGTTCTGGTCCCCGCCGCAGGAGAGGATCCTGGCATCTCCATTGCCTACGGGAATTTCATCCAGCAGGTGGTAAACTTCCTTATCATCGCCTTTGTGGTATTTTTGATGGTGAAGGTCATCAATCGCTTCCGCCGCAAGAAGGAGGCCGCCCCGGCCCCCGCTCCGGAGCCCCCCAAGCCCTCCCCCGAGCTGGAGGTCCTGCGGGAGATCCGGGACCTGCTGGAGCAGAAATAAAACGTCCCGTTCCCTTTCGGATTCCCGGCCTTCATCCGGCTTTGGCGGATTGTTTTTCCTTTGCCGCTTTCTTGTCCGAAGCGTCCAATCCCGCTAACACCAACTCACGAATCATTTCTGACTGTGTGCGGTCAGAAAACAGGTTTTTCTTTGCATTGGCAAGGAGTGTTTCCATTTCCTCAGTTACAGGGAATGTCAACCTTGTAAATATGGTGGTCATGTATTCACCTCCTTCCGAAGTTCATATAGTATGAACCGATGAACCTCCTCTATTATAGTTCATAGAATATGAACCTGTCAAGGGGTTTTGCAAAAAACTTGACAGAACATATGAACTTGTGGATAATATGAACTATGAGGGGGTGACAGAAGTGCCGACTGAAAAACCACGCTTTACAATCGTTGTTGACGAGGGAATGTTAAAACGCATTGATGATTTTCGCTTTGAAAATCGTTATCCAAGCCGCTCCGCCGCAACATTGGAACTGATACGCCTGGGCTTGGAGCAGGTCGAAAAAGGGCAAGAGAAAGCGGATGGAAACAAATGAAAAGGAGTGAAACAAAATGAAGATCACATTACAGGACAGCATCATGGACACCGTGCAGAACTACCCCGCCACCGCCGAGGTCTTCCGGGCCTTTGGGATGGGGTGCCTGGGGTGCGCCGCCGCCCGGTTCGAGACCATCGAGCAGGGGGCCAGGGCCCACGGCATGGATCTGGTCCGGCTTATCGATGCGCTGAACGCTGCGGTAAAAGAGTAGACACAAAAAAGCCCCTTTCCCTAAAACAGGGGAGGGGGCCTTTTCATAGAATGGCAATGACAGGAGGAACGGAGCATGGAACGTATTTGTTACAGCGGCATCTTGGCAGAGATGGAGGAGGGGCCGGATCGACTCTCTTTGGTGATGGTCCCCAGGGACACCCCAAAGGAGCAGTGGGGGGACCCAATGAAGCAGTATGTTTTTCATGTTGGGGAGGAGACCCGGTTTTCCTTTCCCCCAGAGGAACTGCATCCTGGGATGGCCCTGACCATTGGGCACAACGGCATTGCCACCCGGAGCCTGCCGCCCCAAAGCGGAGCCATTTTTGTCATCACCAACTGATTGGCCGCGGCATAGGCTGGAGGTGAGGAGGGGAGCCGGGACCGCAGTAAGGTTCCGGTGGATTTCGAGGCAAAGGAGCTGATGCCATGAAGGGCAAAGGCTATACGACGCTGACGGTCCCCCAAGCCCGGCAGCTGCTCATGGAGGACCGCCGCGCTGTTTTGGTGGATACCCGGAGCGCCGGGGAATACCGCCGGGGGACATTGCCAGGGAGCGTATCGATTCCGGAGGCAGAGATCGACCGTCGGGCGCCGTTGGTTCTGCGGGACAAGACGGCACCGGTGCTGGTATTTTGCCGCACGGGGGCATACAGCTGGCGTTCGGCTCAACGGCTGGTAGAGCTAGGGTACACCCAGGTCTATGATGCAGGCGGCTATTTGGAGTGGCGGCTGGAGGTATAAAGAAGAACCTCGCACAAAAAACAAAGAAGCTAAGAAAGGGCGCAAAGCCATTCTTTCTTAGCTTCTTTTTCTCGAAGTGACAAGCGCGGCCGGTAATGTGCCTATCCAGCCTCACGGCTTTACACAAAGGATAAAACCTTTCACTTTATACAAGTTCCTGTTCAAAACAGGCCCCCAAAGGGGCCACTTTTTGAATGGATGAAGTTCTTTCCTCCCACCCGGACCAGGGCGCTTTTAGTCCTTAAAGGTGTGTTCCCGGTCCCGCCTGGGGTCCAGGATGGTGGGGTTGCCGTAAGCGGTGGCCTGTTCGTTGATGACCACCAGGAAGGTGGCGGGACCGCCGATAGCCAGCTGAACGTGGGACATCCGGGGGTCGAAGTAAAGGCTGTCCCCCTCCTCCAGGATAAGTTCATGGTCCCCCAGAAGAACTTTTACCGTGCCCTTCAGAACATAGTTAAATTCCTGGCCGCTGTGGCAGAAATACTCCGGGGCCTCGTCGATGGGATCGATGTTGACGATCATCGGCTCCATCTCCCGGCCGACGTAGTTGGTCGCCAGGGAGGAGAAGCGGTAGCCGGGATAGCGCTCTACATCCAAACCGGCCCCCTTCTTCACCAGGGCGTAGGTACGCATTTTTGGGGGCTTGCCGGTGAGAAGCAGGGTGGGATCCACCTGGAACAGAGCGGCCGCTCCGTAAAGGACCCCTACGGGGATGTCGTCCTTCCCTTCCTCATAGCGCTGGTAATCCTCGATGCAGACCCCCAGCTGCATGGAGACGTCCTCCACGCTCATTTCCAGCACTTCCCGGAGTTCCTTGATCCTCTTGGCAATCTGTACTACCTGATCGTTCATAAAAGCACTTCCTTTCCGGCTCTGTCGGTTCTCTGCCATAAGTATACCACAAGGAGAACCGGATGAAAAGGGGGAGTTTTCCCCGAAACGAAGATACAAAATGTAGAATTGAAGAAAATAATACCTTGTGTTTTGAATTTCCCCTACAGCCTCCGGATCATGGGAATGGATAAAGACGCATTTCTTTACCCCAGGAACAGCTGGAGCAGGACCCCGGCCCCTGCGCCGATGGCCCAGATAAGGGCGGCGATGGCCAGATTCTCCCTGGGACGGGGATTGGCCCGAAACAATACCATAAGCCCCACTCCGGAGGCCGCAGAAAGCCCGGCGGCCAGGGATCCGAAGCTGACCGTTCCAGCCAGATAGAGACGGGTGAGAAGCACCGAAGCGGCACAGTTGGGGATGAGCCCCAAGAGGGCCGCCGCCAGGGGCTGGAGAAGGCTTTGGGAAAGAAGCAGGGCAGAAAGGCGTTCCTCCCCCAGGACGGTGACGCCCCATCCCAGGAGGAGATTCACCGCCAGGATAAACAGGAAGATACTGCCGGTGTGCCGAAGGGCGGAGGAGAGGACGTTTCCCTCCTCGCAGCCGCAGTTTTCGCACAGGTCGTGGATGCCCTCTTTGGGGGCGGGACGTCCCCGCAGCGCCCAGTCAATGACCATTCCGGCCAAGGCACCCAAAGCGACCTTAAACCCTAAAAGGGGCAGAAGAACCCCCGCCTGCTCCGGAGCCCCCAGGAGCAGGGGGACCGCTTCATCGGAGGTGGAGAGGAATACCGCCGCCAGGGTCCCCAGGGTGATGACCCGTCCGGCGTAAAGATTGGCCGCCGCCACCGAAAAGCCGCACTGGGGGATACATCCCAGCAGGGCGCCGGTTACCGGGCCAAGCCGCCGCGCCCCGGCCAGGGCCTTCTCCATCCGCTCCCCGGAGGAATGCTCCAGCCACTCCATCAGGAAGTAGGCGCCAAAGAGAAAGGGGAGCATTTTAAGGGAATCCAAAAGGGCGTCCAGTATGATGTCTAAAAACAGTTCCAAGGGGCACCTCCTGCCGGCAGTAATTGCGAATGATTTGCATTTGTAATTATAATCCCAAAGCTGGCCTTGTCAAGAGGGAGACGACTCTGGCCCGGACAGCCGCCGATTTTCCGCCGGGAAACAAAACAGAACCTACAAAACTACCCCGTTCGCTTTGTGCGTTCTATCAAGACTCATTGATTTTTTAGACAACTTTACGGGATATAATTAGTAATGATTATGGAAAAAGGCAGTTGAAATCATCGCTTTAACGTATTATAATGCAGAGTAAGTCAAGGGGCTTTTTCCTGTTGCTGTCCCAAAGTGATCGCGGGCAGTGTCTGCAAGCAGCGAAGAGTTCCAGACCTAACGGGTCCCCGGCCTTGTGATTTGGGAAAGTACGGCGGCCCGATCCAGGCGAAGGCCCTGCCAAAGGGGCCCGCCCATCAGGAAAGGAAAATGATGAATATGAAACGTTTGACTGCGTGCCTGCTGGCTGTCCTCATGGTCCTTGCCATGACAGCCTGCGGCGGAAACAACAACGCCTCCTCCCCCGCCAGCGATGCTGGGAACAACGGTGCCGGAACGGGGAACGACACCCCCGCTCCTGCCGGGACCGTCACCATCAAGGTGGGCGGCATCGGGCCCCTTACCGGGGATTTGGCCCAGTACGGCACCGCCACCGAGTGGGGCGCCCAGGTAGCCGTGGACGAAATCAACGCCCTGAACGGTCCTGTCCGCCTGGAGTTCGACTTCCAGGATGACACCGGCGTGGCCGAGACCGGCGTGGCCGCCTACAACACCCTGAAGGACTGGGATGTGGACGTTATCTATGGCACCACCACCACCGCTCCCTGCGTGGCTGTGGCCTCCGAGACCTTTGCAGACCGCTACTTCCAGCTGACCCCCTCCGCGTCCTCCCCCGATGTCACCGCCAATAAGGACAACACCTTCCAGATGTGCTTCACCGACCCCGGCCAGGGCGCGGCTGCTGCCAACTACATGAAGGATAACAACCTGGGGAGCAAGATTGGCGTCATTTACAACAACGGCGACGCCTACTCCGCCGGCATTGCCCAGGCCTTTATCGAGAAGGCCAAGGAGCTGTCCCTGGAAGTGGTGGCTACCCAGACCTTCCCCGCCGACACCACCACCGACTACACTGTGCAGCTGAATGCCTGCAAGGACGCCGGTGCCGACCTGGTGTTCCTGCCCATCTACTACACCCCCGCCTCCCTCATCCTGGCCCAGGCCAAGCAGATGAGCTACGCCCCCACCTTCTTTGGGGCCGACGGCATGGACGGTATGCTGGATATGGAGGGCTTCGACAAGTCCCTGGCCGAGGGCCTGATGCTTATGACTCCCTTTAACGCCAGCGCTACCGACAGCCGCACCGCCACCTTTGTGGAGAGCTTCAAGAAGCTTTCCGGGGACGTCATCCCCAACCAGTTCGCCGCCGACGGCTACGACTGTATGTACGCCATCTATGAGGCCTGCTGCGAGATCGAGGGCATCGGCGAGATGGACCACAGCCAGCTGTGCGACGCTCTGATTGCCAAGTTCACCAGCGGCACCTTTAAGGTGGACGGCCTCACCGGCACCGGCATGACCTGGCTGGAGAGCGGTGAGATCTCCAAGGCCCCTGTTGTGGTCAAGGTAGAGAACGGCGCCTATGTCAACGCCTGAGCCCAAAAATAAAATAGTGGGTCTTCTGTGACCAAGGGGAAGGGGACCGCCGGGATTTGGCGGCCCTCTTCTCCCTATTTCCGAAAGAGAGGTGTGTCTATGTCCTTCCTGAGCAATGTACTTACTGGTGTCAGCCTGGGCAGTATCTACGCTATTATCGCCTTGGGCTACACCATGGTTTACGGCATCGCCAAGATGCTCAACTTTGCCCACGGGGATATTATCATGGTGGGAGCTTTTATGTGTTTCTTTGCCACCGGCAAGTATGGCCTTCCCCCCTTGGTGAGCGTACTGCTGGCCATGGTGGTCTGCACCACCTTGGGCATTGTCATCGAGGGGCTGGCCTACAGGCCCCTGCGGGAGGCCCCCTCCCTGGCGGTACTCATTACCGCCATCGGGGTCAGCTACCTGCTGCAAAACGGGGCCCAGCTGCTATGGGGAGCGGATACCAAGACCTTCACCCCCATTGTATCCGGTGCCCTTTCCCTGGCCGGCGGACGGCTCAATATCTCCTATATCTCCCTGCTCGCAATGGCCTGCTGCCTGGTGGTGATGGTCTGCCTCACCCTCTTTACCAGCCGCACCCGGATGGGCAAGGCCATGCGGGCCTGCTCCGAGGATAAGGGCGCGGCCCAGCTCATGGGCATCAACGTAAATTCCACCATCTCCATGACCTTTGCCATCGGGTCCGCCCTGGCGGCCATCGCCGGGGTCCTCATGTGTTCCGCCTACCCCGTCCTTTCCCCCACCACCGGCTCCCTCCCCGGCATTCGGGCCTTTACTGCCGCCGTATTCGGGGGCATCGGCTCCATCCCCGGGGCCTTCCTGGGGGGGATCCTTTTGGGGATCATCGAGACCTTCGCCAAAGCGTACATCTCCACCGATCTCTCCGACGCCGTGGTATTTGCGGTGCTGATTATTGTGCTGCTGGTCAAGCCCGCCGGGCTGCTGGGCAGGTATGTCCCCGAAAAAGTGTGAGGTGGCAGAATGAAGAAAAAGTTAAGCAAAACCTCGATCAATGGTTTTATCAATTATGGCATCGTCACTGCCGCCTTCCTGATCCTCCAGCTGATGATAGCACAGGGGATGCTCTCCAATACCCTGAAAAGTCTGTTGGTGCCGGTCTGCTGCTACATTGTAATGGCCATCTCCCTCAACCTCACCGTGGGTATCCTGGGGGAGCTGAGCCTGGGCCACGCCGGATTTATGAGTTTGGGAGCCTTTTCCGGCATCGTCACCGCCATGGCTCTGCCAGAGGCGGCTCCCGGTCTGCGTCTGGTTGCCGCCGTCCTGGTGGGCAGCATCGCAGGGGCCCTGGGGGGCGTGCTGGTAGGGGTGCCGGTGCTGCGCCTGCAAGGGGACTACCTGGCTATTGTCACCCTGGCCTTTGGGGAGATCATCCGCAATATCATTGTGGTGCTGTATGTGGGCCTGGATGAGAAGGGCCTCCACATCACCACCAATTCCGCCGGCCCCACCCTGGGGGAGGGGGGCGTTATGGTCATCAAAGGCCCCATGGGGGCGGTGGGAGTGCCCAAGCTGGCCAGCTTTGCCGCCGGTTTTCTCCTTGTCCTTATCACCCTGTTCGTGGTGCAGAACCTGGTAGCCAGCCGGGCAGGCAGGGCTATTATGGCCCTTCGCGACAACCGCATTGCCGCCGAAAGCGTTGGGATCCATGTCACCAAGTATAAGCTTATGGCCTTTGTCATCTCCGCTGCCCTGGCCGGGGCGGCCGGGGCGCTCTTCGGCCTCAACTACTCCTCCACCGTGTCCAGCAAGTTTGGCTTCAACACCTCTATCCTTATCCTGGTGTTTGTGGTGCTGGGGGGCCTGGGCAGCATCCGGGGCTCCATCATCTCCGCCGCCCTGCTGTACATCCTTCCCGAAATGCTGCGGGGCTTTGAGATCATCACCAAGGCGCGGATGCTTATTTATGCCATCATCCTGATTGCGGTGATGCTCACCATCAATAACCCCGCCCTGAAAAACCTGCTGGGGGAAAGGGATCTTTCCCTGTCCGGATTGCTGGGCAGGCTGAAAAGCGGAGGTAAGATCAAAGAGAAAGGGGGGGCCGGACAATGAGTGTCAGCGCAGCCAGCCGGAAAAACGCCGCCCCGGTGATGAAGGCGGAAAATCTGGGCATCACCTTTGGGGGGCTCCACGCAGTCAGCGGCTTTGATATGGAGATGTTCGAGGGGGACCTGGTGGGCCTCATCGGACCCAACGGGGCGGGCAAGACCACCGTCTTCAACCTTCTCACCGGGGTGTACCAGCCCACCGAGGGCAATTTCTACCTCTATGGGAAGTCGATGCTGGGCAAACGCCCCCATCAGATGGTGGAGGCGGGCATCGCCCGGACCTTCCAGAACATCCGCCTTTTTAAGGACCTCACCGTTCTGGATAACGTCAAGGTGGCCTTTAACCAGAGCATGACCTATTCGGTGCTGGGGGGGATCCTCCGTCTGCCCAAATACTGGAAGGAGGAGGCGGAGATTGACCGCAAGGCCCGGGACATCCTTTCGGTTTTTCACATGGAAAACGAGGTGGAGCAAAAGGCCAAGAACCTGCCCTACGGCCGCCAGCGCAAGCTGGAGATTGCCCGGTCCATCGCCACCGGGGCCAAGATCCTCCTGCTGGACGAGCCCGCCGCCGGCATGAACCCCACCGAAACCGCCGAGCTGATGGAGACCATCACCCTCATCCGGACCCGGTTCGGGGTGTCCATCCTCCTCATCGAACACGACATGAGCCTTGTTATGAGCATCTGTGAACGGATCGTTGTCATTGATTACGGCCAGATCATCGCCGCAGGCACCCCCTACGAGATCGCCAACAACCCCCGGGTCATTGGGGCTTACCTGGGCCAGGACAACGAATAAGGAGGGGCGAAGATGAAAGAGATCCTGAAGGTCACCGGCCTCAACGTCAACTACGGCGCCATCCACGCCATCCACAACGTCAGCCTTACCGTCAACGAGGGGGAGATCGTTTCCCTCATCGGGGCCAACGGGGCAGGGAAGACCACCATTCTCCATACCATCACCGGCCTCACCAAGGCCGCCAGCGGCAGCGTCCTTTTTGAAGGGGCCGAGCTGCTGGCCACCGAACCCCATAAGATCGTCACCATGGGGATGGCCCACGTCCCCGAAGGCCGCCATGTCTTTGCCCAGATGACCGTCACCGAAAACCTGGAGATGGGGGCCTATTTCCGCCGGGACAAGGACCAGGTGGAAAAGGACATGGCCGACGTGCTGCGGCGGTTCCCGCGCCTTCGGGAGCGGAGCCGCCAGCTGGCGGGGACCCTCTCCGGCGGCGAACAGCAGATGCTGGCAGTGGGCCGGGCCCTGATGAGCCACCCCCGGATTCTCCTGCTGGACGAACCCTCTATGGGCCTTTCTCCCCTGCTGGTAAAGGAGATCTTTACCACCATCGAGGATGTAAACCGGGATGGCGTCACCATCCTGCTGGTGGAGCAGAACGCCAAGATGGCCCTTTCCATCGCCGACCGCGCCTATGTCCTGGAGACCGGCGACGTGGTGATGGAGGGCGAGGGCGCCGCCATGCTCAAGGACGATAACGTGCGAAAGGCTTATTTGGGCGCGTAATCGTGCCATCGTAAACAAAAAACGCCGCCTGGCGGCGTTTTTTTACGGGGAAACAAAGCGGTCCAAGGACCGGGCGCTACACCAAGGGGGAGGAGATCTCCCCACGACCGGGATGGTCCAGGTACCAGCGGATGGTTTCCACAATCCCTTCCTCAAAGGAATAAACAGGGGCCCATCCCAGCTGGGCGGAGATCTTCCCGCAGTCCAGGGCATAGCGCCAGTCATGGCCCGGCCGGTCCTTGACATAGGCGATTAGGCTTTCCGGCTTGCCCAGGGCGGCCAGGATGAGGCGGACGACTTCCAGGTTGGTTCTTTCGCTGCCGCCCCCGATGTTGTAGATCTCCCCCGGCTGCCCACGGTCCAGCACGGCAGTGAGGGCGGTGCAGTGGTCCTTTACATGGATCCACTCCCGGACCTGGGATCCGTCGCCGTAGACCGGAAGGGGCAGGTCCGCCATGGCCCGGCGGATCATCCGGGGGATGAGCTTTTCCGGAAACTGACAGGGTCCGTAGTTGTTGGAACAGCGGGTGATGACAGCCGGCATCCCGTAGGTCTGGCAGTAGGCCCGGACCATCAGGTCCCCGGCGGCCTTGGAGGCGGAGTAGGGACTGTTGGGGGCCAGGGGGCTCTCCTCTGTAAAACGCCCGGACGCCCCCAAAGCGCCATAGACCTCGTCGGTGGAGATGTGAAGAAAACGGACGCCAGGGCGGTAGGCAGACCCCAGGGTCCAATGGCGTCTGGCGGTTTCCAAAAGGATTTGGCTCCCCAGGATGTTGGTGGAAAGGAAGGGCTCCGGGTTCAGGATGCTGCGGTCCACGTGGCTTTCCGCCGCAAAGTGAACCACCGTGTCAAAATCGTACTCCCGGAAGAGTTTTTCCACCAGGGCACGGTCCCGGATGTCCCCCTGTACGAAGCGGTAACGGGGGTCCTTCCGGGCCGGTCCCAGGTTTTCCGGGTTCCCCGCATAGGTGAGCAGATCCAGATTCACCAGAAGAAGGAGGCCGTTTTCCCGCCCCAGCGTCTCCCGGATAAAATTTGAACCGATGAAACCGGCCCCGCCGGTGACCAGCAGCTTTTCCATCCGTTTTCCCCCTCTCTTTCCCTATTTTACCACTTCGGACAAGAGGGGAAAAGCCTCTGCCCCTTATTTTATAATCCTGGCTGGAAATGATTGACTTTCCTTTCCATCTGCGGCATAATAAAAGCCACAAAAACGAAAGGTGGAAACAAAAATGGTAACTCATATCGTCATGTGGAATCTGAAGGACGAGGCGGAAGGCGGAAGCAGGGAGCAGAACGCCGCCATCATGAAGGAACGGCTGGAGGCCCTGGTGGGGAAGATCCCCGGCCTCCTTTCCCTCAAGGTGAACCGGGGGGTCATGCCTGGGGGATATGACCTCTGCCTGCTGGGACAGTACGAAAGTCTGGATGCCCTAAAGGGCTATCGGGACCATCCCCTCCACAAGGAGGTTCAGCAGTTTGTCCATAAGGTGATCGCGGAACGGGTTTCCTGCGACTTTGAGGAATAAGCAGATGGCCGCGCTGAAACAGCTCTCCCTCCTCTTTGGGGTGTATCTCCTGGCGGTGTGGCTGGCGGACCGGCTTCCCTTTCCCTTCCCGGCCAGCGTATTGGGGATGCTTCTGCTTCTTCTGCTCCTTTTTTCCGGGGCAGTGAAGCCCCGGCATCTGGAAAAGGGAGCAGACCTCCTGCTTCAAAACATGATGTTCCTTTTTGTTCCGGCGGGGGTCTCCATTATGGACTATTACCCCCTGATCCGGGATAAGGTGCCCCAGCTGATCCTTATCGCCCTTCTCACCTTGGTGGTGACCCTGATGGTCACCGCCCTGACGGTACAGGGCATTTCGGCTCTGCTGGAGCGGAGAAAGGGGACGGAAAGATGAGCGTTATCACAGCCTCTCCTCTTTTCGGCATCGCTTTGACGGTGGCGGCCTACTCTGCCGGCCTGTGGGTGAACCGGAAAACAGGGCTGTCCATTGCCAACCCCAACCTAATCGCCATCCCCCTGGTGATCCTCTGCCTGGTTCTTACAGGCACCCCCCTGGAGGAGTACCAGCGGGGCGGGGAGATCATCAATATGCTTTTGGGCCCGGCCACAGCGGCTCTGGCCCTGTCCATCTACCGCCAAAAGGAGATCCTAAAGGAGAATTTTCTGCCGGTGCTGGCAGGATGCTTGGCGGGCAGCTGCGCCTCGGTGGGGTCCACCCTGGCCCTTTGCCGCTTTTTCGGCCTGGACGAGGCCCTTACCGCCTCCCTTCTCCCCAAGTCGGTGACCACCCCCATTGCGGTGGAACTTTCCGCCCAGGGGGGCGGCATCGCCGCAGTGACCATTGTAGTGGTGATCTTCACCGGAATTGCCGGTGCGGCTTTGGGGCCGGGCCTTCTGCGCCTGGCAGGGATCACCGATCCCATGGCCCAAGGGGTGGCCGTTGGCACCGCCAGTCATGGTATCGGCACCGCCCGGGCTTTGGAGCTGGGAAAGGTCCAGGGGGCCATGAGCGGCGTCGCTATTGGGGTGGCGGGGATCATCACCGTGCTGCTGGTAACCTTTCTGAGGTAAATTGTTTTTTGGGACAGCCTTCCGGGCTGTCCCTTCCTTTTCTTTTTTCCGATTGACGTACCAACCAAAAGCGGGTATAATAGGACCTATCAGCGCAAAAAAGCGTTAAACCCCAAAAGGGGAAAAGCGAGCAAAGGAGAAGGGACAGTATGGGTGCGAGAGGGAAAAAGGGGCAGTTTACCAGCAACTGGGGATTTATCCTTTCGGCGGTGGGGTCTGCAGTGGGAATGGCCAACGTTTGGGGCTTCCCGGCCAAGATGGGCAGCAATGGAGGAGGGGCGTTTCTTCTGGCCTACCTGGTGTTCATCGCACTCTTCAGCGCTGTGGGCCTTTGCGCCGAATACGCCGTAGGCCGCCGCGCCCGTACCGGCGCCCTGGGGGCATACCGGATGGCCTGGGCAAGCCGGAAGCCCGCCCTGGGCAAGGCCGGAGGGGCCCTGGGGTGGCTTCCTTTGGCTGGCTCCATGTGCATTGCCATCGGTTATGCCGCCATCATTGCCTATGTCTTAAAGGCATTTGTAGACGCGGTCACTGGTTCCCTGATGACGGTGGATACCGCCCAGTGGTTCGATTCCTTCTCCCTTACCCCCTATTCGGTGGTGCCCTTCCACGCCATTGTGGTAATCGGTACCCTTCTCACCCTGCTGCTGGGAGCGAAAAGCATTGAAAAAAGCAACAAGGTGATGATGCCGGTCTTTTTCCTGATCTTCCTTGCCCTGGCGGTTCGGGTAGCCTTTCTTCCCGGAGCGGGGGAGGGCTATCGGTATATGTTCTCCCTGCGCTGGGAGGAGTTAAGGGACCCCATGGTTTGGGTCTGGGCCATGGGACAGGCTTTCTTCTCCCTCTCCATCACCGGCAGCGGGATGATCGTTTATGGGGCCTATCTGGACCGGGAAATGGACATAGGCTCCCTGGCCCGTCAGACCGCCCTTTTTGACACCATTGCGGCCCTGGTGGCCGCCCTGGTCATCATCCCCGCCTGTTTTGCCTACGGCCTGGATGTAGGGGCGGGACCCTCTCTCCTTTTTGTCACCCTGCCCCGGATCCTCCAGGACATCCCTTTGGGGGGGATCTTCGCTGTGATCCTCTACGTGGCTATGGTCTTTGCCGGGGTCAGTTCGCTGCAAAATATGTTCGAGGCGGTGGGGGAGTCCCTGCTCCACCGGTTTCCAAAGCTGGGCCGAAAGACGGTATTGGCGCTTCTTTGCATCATCTGTCTGGGGGTGGGCCTCCATATGGAGCCTATCTTCCGCTGGGGGCCCTGGATGGATATTGTGTCCATCTACATCATTCCCATTGGGGCCACTTTGGGCGCGGCTTCCTGGTTCTGGGTGATGCGCCGGGAGGATCTTCTGGACGAGGTTTCCCGTGGGGCGAAGAAGGCCCCGGGGGCCCTGTGGTACGCCCTGGGCCGGTATGTATACGTACCCTGTGCAGCAATTCTTTGTCTTGTGGCCTTGGTGATGAAGGTGGCCTTTTAAGGCGGGGCTTTTGTTAAATCTGGCGGTGTTTGTTCAAAAAGCGGCCCCCTTTGGGGGCCGCTTTTTGAACAAAAACTTGTATAAAACGATTGGTTTATCCCTTGAGTAAAGCGCACTGCCCCAGGGCAGGCACGTTGCCGGCCGCGCTTGTCACTTCGAGAAAAAGAAGCTAAGAGCCTATCCCGGAATTATCCGCACGCATCTTACCGGGAAATCTGCATACGTCTAATTCTAGGATAGGCTCTAAGAAAGGATGGCTTTGCGCCCTTTCTTAGAAGCTGTATTCCCAACCGTTTGAC
>CAJUFK010000024.1 GCA_910585535.1 uncultured Angelakisella sp.
AGCGGAAGGTAGAAATCGCCCCTTGCTAGGTTGCGTGGGGCGATTTTGCCCTTCGGACGCGGTGTCCCCCTGCGGCGGTAAATATCCGCAATCGGACCACTCCCTCATTCCAAAACGCCCTTTTCAAATCCTCCGAATCCTGATATAATCAGAGGTGAAAATTACCGGTCGCACTGGCCGGGAAAGGACGGTACAGGGAATGAGTACAGAAGCATCCTTTGATCAGCGGCTGCAAGAGGGCACGGCGGCCTATCAGGCGGGGGACTACGCCACCGCCCTGTCCATCTTTGAGGAGCTGGGGGAGAAAAACGCCCCCAACGTCATGTTCGCCTGTAGCCAGATGTACTACAACGGCCAGGGCACCGATGTAGACAAGGCGCGGGCCCTTTGGTGGATGGAGCGGGCGGCAGAAGTGGGCGGGGACCCGGAGATTATGTTCTTCTGCGGCCAGATGTACGACGACGGCGACGGCGTCCCGGTGGACAAGGCCCGAGCGCTCCAGTGGTATGAACGGTCCGCCCGGTACGGCTACCCCCAGGCCCAGTTCTTCTGCGGCGTCATGTACAACGGGGGAGAGGGAACCGCTGTCGACAAGCATAAGGCCATCGCCTGGTACGAGCAGGCCGCCCAACAGGGCCATTACGTGGCGCAGTTCAACTGCGGCATCATGTATGAAAACGGCGACAGCGTTCCGGTAGACGAGGAGCGGGCGCTGATGTGGTACGAGAAGTCCGCCCGGCAGGGCTACGCCAAGGCCCAGTTCAACTGCGGCGGGATGTACAATAACGGTAAGGGCACACCGGTGGACAAGGCCCGGGCGCTCCAATGGTACGAGGCGGCCGCAAAGCAGAACTTTGCCCCTGCACAGCTCCAATGCGGCGTGATGCATCTCAACGGCTGGGGCACGCCGCAGGACAACCACCAAGCGTTGATGTGGCTGGAACAGGCCGCCCAGCAGGGGGTCCCCCAGGCCATGATTCTCTGCGGCGAGTTGTACTACCCCATAGACCGGGATCGCTCCCGGATGTGGTACAAATATGCCGCCCAGCAGACGGTGGACGAAGAGGTTCAGACCCACGCTTCCCTTACCCTGATGCGGTACTTTTGACCCCTATCCTCTGGAATAGCCCCGGAGCGGTTTTCTTCCGTTCCGGGGCCTTTTGTTGTTATTCCAAGGCCGCCTTTTTGATCTCCGCCGCGGTCCTTCGGGCGATCTCCTCCAAAGCGGCCTGGTCCATGGCGGCGTGGCAGAGGGCATCCTTTTCCTGGCGGACCTGCTCCGCCCGGCCCAGAACCTCCGCCGCCTGATCCAGCATCCCGGCGGCGGCCTTCCGCAGAAAGCTGCTTCTGCCCCTGCGCTCCCGGAGAAGATCCATTCGGGAGAAGCGGCTGGCGTGGATGGTCCGCTCCGCCAAGCCCTCCAGCTGTTTGGCGTTGCCGGGGTTCTTGGCGAAGAAGCCCAGTTTCAGGCCGGGAAGGAGGAGATATTCCAGCTTGGTGAAGGGGAAAAGGGGACAACGGCAGGAGACCACGTCCACCCCGGCCTCCAGGGCCAGTTCCCGAAGGGCCTCCAGGAGGGCGTTGGACACCGCTCCCCAGCTGTCCTCGATGGCGATGGTCCGGGGGGCGGCCAGGGTCACCGTCTTCCGGAGCAGGACAGGACCCTCCCCCGTAAGGGCGGAGAGGAACCGCACCGATTCCCGGCCCCGCTTTTCCTCCCCCTTGGGGCGGGGGAATTCCCGGAGGGCCAGCCTGCGGGCGTAGCCCAGCAGCTTCTCCCGGTCCATGGCGGAATTTCCCACAGAGGCCAGCTCTCCCATCAGCGCCCCAGCAGCATAGAGGTAGCCTCTGGCATCCCCCCGGAGGTTTTTCTCCTCCTCTGTCAGCTGGAGGAGATCCTTCTTCTGGTCAAAAAGCCGTTCCTGGTCCAGGCAGTCCCAAAGGGAAACCACCCGCTCCAAAGCGCCGGGACAGCGGAGCCAGGGTTCCCAGGCGCCCTCCTCCCCCGCCGCCGAAAGCCCCCGGCGGGGAAAAAGGACCCCTGCCAGCTCCCTGCCATTTTGGAGGGAAAGAATCTCCTCCCGGGGCTCCTCCTCCCCCAGGGCCTCCCCCGCCTGGGAAAGCACCCAGGCCCGCCCCCGGGCGGAGCCACCTGTCACCACCCAGCACCGCCGGGCCCCTGCCTCCCCCAGCTGGTCGAACCGGGAAACGGGTCCCTGGGGGCTGTTGGCTCCCAGGAAATACCGAACTGTCTTCGCCATCTCGCCCTGCCTCCTTCTTCGCAAAGGATCTTTTTGGTATCCTATGCGGAGGAGGGGAAAGTGGTTATCGGAAGCGGCGTGTTCGACAAATTGGCACAAATTGCTTGACGATGAACCCCGAGCTTTTTATAATAGTGGTGGACAGAATTTACGGAGGAGGATAGGAGATGGAAAGAGGTAATGTGCTGGTCATCGGCAATTCCGGCGTGGGAAAATCCACTTTGATCCACGCCATTTTGGGGGAAGATACCACCGTGACCATGACCAAGGAGCTTCTGGTCAAGGAACCTTCTGACGAGCAAAAAGCAAATATTCGTTTTCGTATGATCGACACCATCGGCTTTGAGCCGTCCTGGATTAAGACCCATAACGCCATCCAAGCGGTAAAAAAGTGGTCAGCAGACAGTATGAAGGACGGGAAAACCGATTCGCAGATCCATGTGATTTGGTTCTGTGTGGACGGGACCTCCAAACGACTTTTTGCGGAAACCATCTCAAACCTTTCCAAAGCGACCGCCCTTTGGACTTCTGTTCCCATTATCGTTGTGATTACAAAATCTTACTCCGTCCCGGAGCGGGAAGAAAACCGAAAAATGGTCTACAACGCTTTTATCTCTCAAAAGAAGTTTTCCCGAAATCTCAAGGGGGTCATCCCTGTTGTCGCCGATACCTTTGTCCTAAATGAAAACGCCTTTGCCGCTCCAGAAGGGATCGAGGACTTGGTAGAGGTAACCAACAGCCTGCTGCCGGAGGGCATCAGGGCTGCCAAAGACGACATGGCATCCTTTAAGCTGAAGCGCAAGCGCGCTTTGGCCCAAAGCATTGTCGCGGCGGCAACCACAGGGGGCGTAGTTGTAGGCGCTGTGCCGGTGCCCGTACCGGATACGGCTATTTTGGTCCCCACCGAAATGGCGATGATCACCGCTGTTGCCCATGTATACGGGATCAAAAAGGATGAACGGGCAAATGAGTTTTTCACGACGATGATCGGCGCGGGAACGGTAAGCCTGGCGGCAAAAACTGCTCTGACCGCATTAAAAGCCATCCCAGGAGTCAATATTGGCGCAGCTGTATTGAATGCCGTTGTGGCGGGATGTATCGTGGCCGCTCTGGGTGAGGGTTCGATTTTTGCCTTTGAGCAGGTCCTCCTGGGAAAGAAAACCCTTGATGATATAGACTGGGTGACCAAGGTGATAGAATCCAAACTGTCCAATCAATTCATCGAAAAGGTAAGCAATGTTATCAAAAAGGTCTCAGAAAACGCCGACAGTAAAACCATCGTCGAGGCGGTTCTGAGCATCTTCCAGTAGGCGGTTGCCTTTTCCCCCTCCCCCATGCTATAATATAGAAAAAACATCGGGAGTGCTGTTCCATGCCCACCTGCGCTAAAACAAAAATCTGCACCGGTTCCTCGGGAACCGGTGCTTTTCTTTTTGCTTTGTTACGGTAAACTGGCAACACAGCAGCAGACTGCCTTGTTTTTCACCAGCAGATCAAAAAATGGGAAAGGACCTGAAACAATGAACAACTGGAAAAAACAGCTGGGAGATCTCCTGGCTATCCTTCTGGGCAATGCTGTCTATGCCCTGGCGGTGGCGGCTTTTATTCTGCCTAACGGACTCATCACCGGGGGAAGCACCGGTCTGGCTCTGGTTGCCCGGCAGCTTTGGGGTGTGCCGGTGGAGACCTTTGTGGCCTGCTTCAATCCTTTGATGTTCCTCCTGGGGCTGGCGGCGCTGGGCAGGCGCTTCGCCCTTACCACCCTGGTGAGCAGCTTTTGGTATCCCTTGATCTTTGGCTTTTTCCAGCGGATCCCCGGGGTCCCCTTCCTCACTCAGGACAAGCTGCTGGCAGTGGTCTGCGCCGGTGGGATGATCGGCCTGGGCATCGGTATTGTCATCCGGGCCGGGGCCTCCACCGGGGGGATGGACATTCCGCCCCTGGTGCTGCAAAAAAAGCTTGGCATCCCGGTCTCGGTCTCCATCTACGTCTTTGATTTTGCCATCCTTCTGGGACAGATGCTTTTCGCCCGGCGGGAGGAGGTGCTGTACGGCATCCTGTTGGTGCTGGTCTATTCCCTGGTGCTGGACAAGGTGCTGATGCTGGGGGCCAGCCGGACCCAGGTCAAGGTGGTCACCGCCTGTTACCAGGAGGTACGGGAGCAGATCCTCCATCGTCTGGACCGGGGCTGCACCCTGATCCAAGCGGAAACGGGGCTCTGCCACAACCCCTGGCCCATGGTGCTTACGGTGGTAAGCGGGCGGGAACTCCCCCGCCTCACCCGGCTGATCCAGGAACTGGATCCCGACGCCTTCCTGGTGGTGAGCCGGGTCAGTGAAGTGCGGGGACGGGGGTTTACTTTGGGGAAGGTGTATCAGGCGGAGCCGGAGGGGAAAGACGACGTTTAGGAGACGGGCCCGGCCTGTAAAAAGTCAAGACGCCCAGCCTCCAGCCCAGCCATTGCGGCCCTGATCCGGGCCCGGGCCTCCTCCCCGGTGACGGTGGCCTGTACATAGGAGACGATCTGTCCCCGGGTGGCCGTGTCCAAACTGGCAAAAAAATCGGCGGCTTCCGGGGAGATGGCCAGCGAGGCCAGCAGGCCCTGGGGCAGCTCCATGCTGAAACGGCGGGGCGGCAAGGTATCCCCTTCCCCCAGCTTTGGGGTCTGGTTTTGCAGATCGACATGGTTTTCCATTGTGGTTCCTCCTTCGGATTTGGTGGTCATCTTCATTGTTCCCGAAGGAGGAACTATCTATTCGCGATTCAGCGGAACAGCAGGCATACGTATCCACCGTAAAGCCCCAGCAGCACTCCTCCCTGCCACCGCCGGAAACGGCCCTTTCCCATGGCGGGGAGGAGGGTCAACAGAAGAAGCCCCAAAGCCGTCAGAAGATCCAGGGGATGTTCCATCGGCAGGCTGCCGCCTCCGGCCAGGGCGCTGGCGGCTGGAACCAGGGTGAGATCCAGAAAGTTGGCCCCAATAATGTTCCCCACCGAAAGGGAGGACTGTCCCCGGCAAAGGGCGGTGATGGTGGTCACCAGTTCCGGCAGGCTGGTACCCAGGGCCACCAAGGTAAGGGCGATCACCGCCTCCGGAACCCCCAAAAGCCGGGCCAGGATGCAGCCGTTGTCCACCAGCAGCCGGGCGCCAGCCGCCAGCCCCACCGCCCCTAAGAGGAACTTTCCCAGGTAGACCAGGGCGGCATGGGGGCTTCGTTCCAGGTAGCCTTCTTCCTTGGGGAAGATAGCCCGCTGGGCGGCGGAAAGATCATTTTTGATATACAAGAGCAGCAGGGCCAGGAGGAAGAGCCCCTCCCTCCAGGAGAGCCGCCGGTCGATGCCAAAGGCAAGCAGGGCCAGAAGGGCGAAGATCAGCAGAAACCCCTTTTCCCGCAGGGAACGCAGGTCCACCTTCCCCGGAAGAAACAGCAGAGAGATCCCCAGGATAAGGCCGGTATTGCAGGATACCGAGCCGACGGCATTCCCCAAAGCCATCCCCCCGGATCCCTGGGCCGCCGCCATGGCGGAAACCAGCAGTTCCGGCATGGTGGTACCAATGCTCACCACAGTAGCCGCGACGATAAAAGGCGGGATGCCGGTGACCCGGGCCATCCACTCCGCCCCCTCCACAAAGCTGTCGCCCCCTTTGACCATAAGGACCAGGCCCAGCAGGAACAACAGGGTAACTCCTAACATGATACTCCTCCCCTTTCCCCTTATATATAGTCCGGGGCGGGCTTGTATCATGCGGCTGGTTTCATACGAAAAGGCGATACCCATGCTATGCGTGCTGGCGTTGCTTTGTCTCATTGAAAAACCATTAAGAAGCCATAAAGGCTGGACTGCGTTTTTGTGCCTTGCAGGAGGGAAAATCCCTCGCCCATCTGGCATCCCCCGGTTATGAATACAGCTCTAAAATTGATGGCAAAACTTTTTCTTGACAATATCGATATTCGAGGTTATACTAGGTATATAATATCGATATTCAAGATTGGAGGTCCTGCCATGCCCCGGGAAAAGTTCGGGACGCTGACCCAGCAGATGTATTACATCCTTCTTTGTCTGAAGGAGGACTGCTGCGGCATCGACATTATGGATAAGGTGGCCGGGCTAACGGAAGGAACGGTGCGGGTGGGCTCCGGGACGCTGTACCATCTGCTGGACGAGTTTCTGGCTGCGGGGCTCATCCGGGAAACCAAGGTGGAGGGACGGCGGCGAAGCTATCTCCTCACCCCGGCGGGCCGGGCCCTGCTGGAGGCGGAATATCACCGGATCTGCCGCCAGGCAGAGGACTTCCGCCGTGTCTTTGGGAAGGAGTGATGGTTGTGAAGGAAAAAACCTACCGCTTTGTCTTTTTCTCCCTCTACCAGTGGGAGGAGATGGCTCGCTACCTGGAAGAAATGGCCGCCGATGGCTGGCTGTTGGATAAGCCTGGAAACACTCTTTGGCGGTTCCGGCGGGTCCCGCCCCAAAAGCTTCGGTTCGAGGTGGTGTTCTTCCCCGACGCCTCCGGCTTCGACCCCGGCCCCACCGAGGGCCTCCGGGTGATGGAGGACTACTCCGCCCGGGACGGCTGGCGGCTCCTTGCCCAGTGGGGCCAGGCCCAGTTCTTCGTCAACGACCGGGAGGACCCGGTTCCTATGGAGACCGACCCGGTGGTCCAGGTGGAGACACTCCGCAAGGCCATGAGGCGCACCATGCTCCCGGCTCATTTCCTGCTGCTGGGGGTCATCCTGTTCCAGCTGTGGATGGAGCTTTCCCAGCTGTGGAAGGACCCGGTGGACTTCTTCTCCAGCAGCTTTTACCTGGGGATGATCCCCTTTTGGCTGCTGCTCCTGGCTGCCCAGGGGTGCGAGATCGGCAGATACTTCCTGTGGGTCCGCCAGGCCCGCCAGGCGGCGGAGGACGGGGTGTTCCTCTCCGCCGGGCCCCAAAGGTGGACCTGGCTGCTCCTGGGCCTTGCCGTCCTGATCCTGGTCTGGACCACCCTTGGCTCGGCCCTTTGGACCCAAAGCCTGGCCATCTGGAGCGGCTGCTACCTCCTCATCCTCCTTTTGACGACCCTGGCCCGGGACGCCATGAAGCGGCGGGGCGTCTCCCGGAGGGTCAACCGGGCCCTGTCCATCGGCCTCTGCGTCCTGCTGACCTTCGGGCTGCTATCGGGGGTGACCGCCCTCCTCATCCAAAGGGGGATCGGACGGCCCAAGGCCCCGGAAAGCTACCAGTTCGGGAACCACACCTTCTCCATCTGGCAGGACCCCATCCCCCTGAGGGTGGAGGATCTGGTCCCGGTGGCAGGGGTCCGCTACTCCTCCCGGGCGGAAACAGAGGAGACCTTCCTCCTGGCCAGGCGAAAATACAGCCAGGATACCCTCCTGGGGGAGAGCCCGGAGGCCCCGGAGCTGGAATACACCATCGTGGAGGTGAAGGCGGCCTTCCTCTACAACCTCTGCCGGGACTCCATGGTGAAGGAGGACCCCCTTTTCGAGAGAGACTGGCGGCCTGCTGACCCCGCCCCCTGGGGGGCCAACGCCGCCTACCGGATGTACCGCCACGGGGAGCCCGACGACTGGTATCTCCTCTGCTTCCCGGACCGTCTGGCGGAGGTCCAGCCCCGGGGTCTGGATCTCACTCCAGAGGTGATGGCTACCATAGGGAAACGGCTGAAAACCTCGTAAAGCCGCGCCTTCGGGGCGTTGAAGCCCCCAAAAGGATTATCCCAATTCGGCTTTGTGTTCCCGACAAATCATAATGAATAGGAGCGTATAATTATGTCATTTAAGAAGAAATCCAGAATCATTGCGTTGATTATGCTTATTGCTGCAGTCGTGTTCTTTGTGTTTTCAATCACTCATCCAACATCCAGTTTCCCTTGGAGTAATACTATAACATATTTCATTTATGCTGTTTACATTTTTATCATGGTGGTACTGTTTGTTGCTCCGTACAGAAAGTAAAATAAGAAGCTGCTACGAATGAATATACAAAATGGAATAACTATTAGTCTTAGAGTCTATCCCGGAATTAGACGCAAAATCTGCCGTCAGGATATATGTGGACAATTTCGGGATAGGCTCTTAGGGAACACAAAAGCGAATTGGGAGAAAGGATTTGTATTTTAGGGGAGAACGTGGTATTATGAAAAAAAACACCCTGTAAAGGAGCGTTGGAAGATGAATAAAAAGATCCTGGTAATCGGCAGTCTAAACATGGATATGGTAATCCCGGTGAAAGAGCTTCCCCAGCGGGGGGAGACCATTCTGGGAGGAAGCCCCGACTACATCCCCGGGGGAAAAGGGGCAAACCAGGCTTGTGCTGCCGGCAAGCTGGGGGGCTCGGTGACCATGCTGGGCAAGGTGGGCAAGGATGCCATGGGACGGACCCTTAAGGAGAACCTGGCCGCCGCCGGGGTGGACGTCTCCCCTGTTGAAGAAACCTCTGACGCTCCCACCGGAATGGCGGTGATCTATGTCAGCGAGACAGGGAGCAACAGCATCGTGGTTATTCCCGGGGCCAACGCTCTCTGCGATGCGTCGTACATCCAGGCCAACGAGGACCTGATCGCTGCCAGCGACATCATCGTCCTGCAGCTGGAGATTCCTTATGAGGCGGTGTTCCGGGCCATCGAACTGGCAAAAAAGCACAGGCGGCTGGTGGTGCTGAATCCCGCTCCGGCCCCGGATTCCCTGCCCCCGGAGGTCATCTCCAAGCTGGACTACTTTACCCCCAACGAAACAGAGCTGGCCCGAATTGCCGGACTGCCGGTGGGAGGCGTGGAGGAGGCCATCGCCGCCGGAAAGAAGCTGGTCTCCCAGGGGGTGGGCACCGTTCTGGCCACCCTGGGGGAGGCGGGAGCCCTGCTGGTAACATCACAGGAGGCCAAGGTCATTCCCACCCTGCGGGTGAAGGCGGTGGACACCACCGCGGCTGGGGACACCTTCAACGGGGCGTTTGTTACGGCTTTGGCGGAGGGGATGGACGAAGCCGCGGCCATAACCTTCGGCAATAAGGCGGCAGCCATTTCAGTGACCCGGAAAGGGGCCCAGACCTCCATCCCCACCCGGGCGGAGGCAGACGCCTATTAGGGCCGCCGGATCCGAAAAGATCCCTGAAAACAGACAGGAAAACACCAGCCCAAAAAGGAAGGGCTGGTGTTTTTTGGAAGCCGTCAGGGACGGCAATTTCATTTGTGCCGTTTTATACCATCTTTTCCGGACGAACGATCTCGTCAAAGGCCGCCCCGTCCAGGTATCCCAGGGCCAGAGTGGCTTCCCGGAGGGTGGTTCCGTCGCAGAGGGCCTTCTTGGCGCAGGCCGCCGCCTTCTCGTACCCGATGCGAGGGGTCAGGCAGGTGACCAGCATCAGGGAGTTTTGAAGGTTCTCCGCCATTTGATCCTCGTTGGGAAGGATTCCCCCGGCGCAATGCTCCCGGAAGGAGTCCATGGCGTCGGCCAGCAGCCGGGCGGAGGTGAGGAAGTTGTAGGCGCACACCGGCAGAAAAACGTTAAGCTGGAAGTTGCCCTGGCTGGCGGCAAAGCCGATGGCGGCGTCATTCCCCATAACCTGAACCGCCACCATGGTCACCGCTTCACATTGGGTGGGGTTGACTTTCCCCGGCATGATGGAGGAACCCGGTTCATTTTCCGGGATCCGCAGTTCTCCCATGCCGCACCGGGGCCCGCTGGCCTCCCAGCGGATGTCGTTGGCGATCTTCATAAGGTTGGCCGCCAAAGCTTTCAGGGCCCCGTGGGTGAATACCAGGGCGTCCTTGCTGGTGAGGGCATGGAATTTGTTCCCATCGGGCTGAAAGGGCAGGCTGGTAAGCTCCCGGAGCCTTTCGCAAACCGCCTGGTCAAAATCCTTGGGCGCGTTGAGGCCGGTCCCCACCGCCGTGCCGCCAATGGCCAGCTTTTGCAGTTCCCCAAGGCTTGCCTCCAGCATCCGGCAGGGGGCGGCCACCAGCTCCCGCCAGCCAGAGACCTCCTGGGCAAAGCGAAGGGGGGTGGCGTCCTGGAGATGGGTCCGCCCGATCCGCAGCAGGTCAGGGTACCGTTCCTCCAGGGACCGGAAGGTCTCCTCCAGCCGCCGGGCGGCGGGAAGGACCTGGCCGGTCACCGCCAGGACCGCCGCGATGTGCAGGGCGGAAGGGTAGGTATCGTTGCTGGATTGGGAGAGGTTCACCTGGTCGTTGGGATGAAGGGCTGTTCCCCGCTCCCCTGCCAGGTGGGCGATAACCTCGTTGACATTCATATTGGTTTGGGTGCCGCTGCCGGTCTGCCAAACCACCAGGGGAAACTGGCTGGCCCACTTCCCCTCCCGAATCTCCCGGCAAACAGCGGAGATCGCGTCTGCCCGGCCCTGGTCCAGCTTGCCAAAGGCAGCGTTGGCCTGGGCGCAGGCATCCTTGAGAAAGGCAAAGGCCCGGATGATCTCCTCCGGCTGGCGCTGTCCGCCGATCCGAAAGTTCTGGAGGCTCCGCTGGGTTTGTGCCCCCCAGTGGCAGTCCGCCGGAACGGCGATCTCCCCCATAGTGTCGTGTTCCATACGATATTCCATAACTGTCCTCCTGTTACGGATAAAAGCTTCTACTTTTGGTTGTCTGTCCAGGCCTTCCCCACTGCCTCCGCAACCTTCTGGGAGATGCCGGGCTCAAAGATACTGGGAATGATACAATGGGCGGACCGCTTCTCCTCCGGCACTGCCTCCGCAATGGCATAGGCGGCGGCCAGCATCATCTCCGGGGTGATCCGAGAAGCCCGAACGTCCAAAGCCCCCCGGAAGATCCCCGGGAAGGCCAAAACGTTGTTGATCTGGTTGGGAAAATCGGAGCGTCCCGTTCCAACGACGGCGGCTCCCCCTGCCAAAGCTTCCTCCGGGAAGATCTCCGGCTCCGGGTTAGCCATTGGGAAGACGATGGCCTTGGGGGCCATCGAGGCTACCATCTCCCTGGTGACCAGCTTGGGAGCGGAGACCCCCACAAAGACGTCCGCCCCCTGAAGGGCATCCGCCAGGCTGCCGGAACGCCCCTCCTGTCCGGTAAGGGCGATCAGCTCCCGCTGGGCGGAATTGGCGGCGTTTTCCCTGTTGACGATGCCCTGGCGGTCACAGACGGTAAGTTCCCCCACCCCCAGGCGAAGCAGCATCTTGGCAATGGCGGTGCCGGCGCTCCCTGCCCCGTTGACCACCACCCGGAGGGTCTCCAGGGGCTTGTCCACCACCTTGGCGGCGTTGATGAGGGCGGCGGCGTTGACGATGGCAGTGCCGTGCTGATCGTCGTGAAAGACAGGGATGTCCACCAGCTCCTGGACCCTGCGCTCGATCTCGAAGCAGCGGGGGGCGGCGATGTCCTCCAGGTTGATCCCCCCAAAGGCAGGGGCCAGATTCTTGATGGCGGTGATGATCTCCTCGGTATCCTGGGTATCCAGGCAGATGGGAACGGCATCCACCCCGCCAAATCGTTTGAAGAGGACTGATTTCCCCTCCATCACCGGAAGGGCAGCCTTGGGTCCGATGTTCCCCAGGCCCAGCACTGCGGAGCCGTCGGTGATTACCGCCACCAAGTTCCCCTTGCAGGTGTACCGGTAGACCTCGTTAGGTTCCTTGGCGATTGCCAGGCAGGGAGCCGCCACCCCGGGGGTGTAGGCCAAACTAAGGTCATCGGCGTTCTCCACCGGGACCTTGCTGGCCACGGTGAGTTTCCCCTTGTGCCGCTCGTGTAGTGCCAGGGCTTTCTCGTATGCGTCCATGTTTTGATTCCTCCTGTCAAAAATAAAAAACGACCGTATCGTCTTCTTCAAGATGGGTGAACACCCCGGCAAGGAAGCACCTCTGGCCGAGAATCAGGGGGGTGATTCCGCCGTAAATTATTTTTAGGGTGTGACCCAAAAGTCAAGGTGCCCAGATTTTTCGCAAGGGAAATGGGAGTGCAAGGAGAAAAGTCCAAGGCGTACTTGCGTACGGCAAGCTTTTTTGACGCGGCAAATCCCTTCCCTCGTACAAGCCGGGGCTTTCGGGGCACGCCCTAGGAAGTCCTGGGAAGATCCAAAAAATAAAGAGCCTGGAGCCTGTTTTTGGCTCCAGGCTCTTGCCTGGTGGAGCTGCTAGGCAGATTCGAACTGCCGACCTCGTCCTTACCAAGGACGCGCTCTGCCAACTGAGCCATAGCAGCGAACAACCGCGTAACGCGGCGTTTGGCAGGGGCAGAAGGGCTCGAACCCTCGGCACGCGGTTTTGGAGACCGCTGCTCTACCAACTGAGCTATACCCCTATACGGTTCCGTTCCCGGATGATACCCTGCGTTTCCGCTTTGTCTCCCTCTTCCTCCGGCCCGGAAAACCGGGGGCGGTCAAGTCAACGGTATTTATTATAAGACATGGGACCGCAAATGTCAAGGACTTTTTTCGGGAAATCGCAATTTTTTTGGAGGCTGGGGCGCTCCCCTTTTCACCCAAGGGATCACTCCCCTCCCTTGGTGAAAAAGTAGCGCTCTTCCCCCTCCGCCATGACCCGGCAGCCCTTTACCCGAAACACCCGGTCCAGGGTACCTCGATCAAAGACCTCCGCCGGAACGCCCTGGTCCGCCAAGGCACCGCCGGCAAGAACCACCAGGTCGTCCGCCCACTCCAGGGCCTGGGGAAGATCATGGAGAACGGCGATCACCGTTTTCCCCCGGTCCCGAAGGAGGCAGATCAGTTCCATCAGTTCCAGCTGGTGCCGCAGATCCAGGTAGGCGGCAGGCTCATCCAGCAGCACCAGCGGGGTATCCTGGGCCAGCGCCATAGCAAAATAAACCCGCTGCCGCTGCCCCCCGGAGAGTTCCGAGACGTTTCGTCCGCGGTAGTCCGCCACCCTGGTCAAGGTCATGGCCTCCTCCACCTTCTCCTTGTCCTGGGAGGTCATCCGCCGGGGATAGCCCAGGTAAGGAAACCGTCCATGGGAGACCAGACTGTAAGCGGAAATGCCGCTGGCCGGGCGCTCCTGGGGCAGAAGGGATACCATCCGGGCCAGTTCCCGCCTGGGGATCTTCTCCAGGGGCCTGCCCTCCAAAAGGATCTCCCCCGCCATCGGCGGGAGAAGCCGGGCGCAGAGGCGCAGGAGGGTGGATTTTCCGCAGCCGTTGGGTCCCAGCAGGGCGGTGACCTTTCCCCGGGAAAAGTCCAAAGTCAGATTGCGAAGCACCGCTTCCCCATAATATCCGCCGGAAAGTCCCCGGAGGGCGAGAATCTCCTGGGTCATCGCCTCCGCCTCCTTTCCTTGAGGAGAAGCCACAGGAAGAAAGGCCCTCCGATAAAATTAAGCAGGATTCCCACCGGCAGCTCATAAGGGGCAAAGAGCAGCCGGCTGAGAAGGTCACACCCCACCACAAAGGCTCCCCCCAGGAGGGCGGCGGCGGGAAGGAGCAGCCGGTTATCCTCCCCCATCAGGAACCGGGCAGCGTGAGGGACAATAAGGCCAACAAAGCCCAAAAGCCCCCCCATGCTCACCGCCCCTCCCGCCAGGACGGCGGCAATGGCAAGGAACAAAAAACGGCAGCCTTTTACCGGCAGGCCCAGGCTCCGGGCAGTTTCCTCCCCCAGGGCCAGGACGTTGAGGTCGTGGGAAAAAAGGAGGGCGGACAGAAGACCGCCAAGGACATACCATAGGGCAAAGGAGAGCTGCCCCGTGGTGACCCCGGAAAAGCCCCCAACCAAAAAGGCGCTGGCTCCGGCCCAGGCATCGGGGACCAAAACGGTGATGGCGTCACTCCCCGCCCCAAAAAATCCGCTTACCGCCACCCCGGCCAGAACGATGGTAATTCGGGAGGCCCCGGTCTTAGCCGCCAGGGCGTAGATGATGCCACAAGCCAGCAACGCCCCGGAGAAGGCAGCCAGAGGGGTAACGTCCCAGCGCCCCGGAAAAAGAAGCGCCGCCGCCAGGACAAAAAAGCCGCTGCCGGCGTTGACCCCAATAATGTTGGGCCCGGCCAGGGGGTTCATCAGGACCGCCTGGAGGACGGCGCCGCTTACCGCCAAAGCAGCCCCGGTAAGGACCGCCGCCGCCGCCCTGGGCAGACGGATATGGCGAAGGATATTCCAGCTGCTTTGGGGGATCTCCTCCCCCAAAAGAAAGCCCCAAAGCTGGGAGAGGGGCACCTGCACCGGCCCCAGGGAAACAGCCAGGGCAGTGAGAGCTGCCAGGAGGATCCCTAGGGCGCAGAGGAGCAGAACAGGCCGGTCAGTCCAGGGAAATCTCCGGGTAGAGGATGTTCGCCAAATAGCCATAGCTTTCCCCCCATCGTTTGTTGGGCTTATAGTGGAACAGGTCCTCGGGAAGGATGACATACCTCCCGTTTTGGACTGCGGAAAGGCTGGACCAGGCGGGATTCTGCTGGATCCCCTGGGCCAGGGCGTCCAGGGCCTTCTGGGTACTGCTCCCCATAATCGTGACAAAGATGAAGTCCGGGTCTTCCACCAGGATCTCCTCCATGCTCAGGTCCTCCAGAAGGCTTGGATGGTTGTCCACGATGTTCATTACCCCCAGGTCGTGGAGGATGACGCCGGCCAGGTTATCCATCCCCTTCGCCTTAGCTCCGGTGGAGTAGGCCCGGATAAGCAGGGCGGTGGGAGCCTTTTCCCCGGGATCGGGGCGGACCTTTTCCACAATCTCCTGGGCTTGGCGCTGAATGGCCAGGGCGTTTTCCTCGAAAAGATCGGCCCTGCCGGTGATGCCGGTACAGATCTCCATGGCTTCTACGTAGTCCTCCAGGGTGTCCACCCGGAAGAAGGCGCAGGGGATCCCGGCGGCCTGGAGGGTTTCGGCGGCTTTCACATGGGCGTCTGTGTCGGCGGAGAGGAGGACCAGGTCCGGCTCCAGGCCAAGGGTCGATTCCAGGCTGGGGCTCCTGGTCCCGCCGATGATGGCCACTTCCTCCCCCAAGGGGAGCTTCCGCTCAGTAACGGCATCGTCTGTGGTCCCGATCAGCTCCCCTCCCGCCAGCATCCACATCTCCCCAAAGGAGCCATAGAAGCTGACCACCCGTTGGGGGCGGTCCACCGTGATCTCATTTCCCAGGACATCGGTAAAGGTATAGGCGGTGGTCTCTGTTGAGTCCCCGGCAGGGGTCGAGGATTCCGGAGGCGGGGATTCCGGGGAGGGGGTGCCCGCCGGGGCGCAGGCGGCAAGGAGGCAGAGGGTCGCGGCCAAGAGGGCAGAAAGCAGGCGATGGTGCATTGGTGGAACTCCTTTATTCGTTATCGAAAATTTATACGCGGATTATTATACCAGAATCTTATCCTCTGTTCAACCTGCTTATCTGTTATGGGAGAGGTGTTACTACTTTTCGCCCTCTACCGCTTCCGACTCCAGGCACGACTTAAGCCAGCGTACAACCGTTAGCCGCGGAGCGGCGGGGAGGGTCTGCGTGCGGCCGCAGGGCCGCTTCCGACTCCAGGCACAACCTAAGCCAGCATACAACCGTTAGCCGCGGAGCGGCGGGGAGGGTCTGCGTGCGGCCGCAGGGCTGCTTCCGACTCCAGGCACGACTTAAGCCAGCGTACAACCGTTAGCCGCGGAGCGGCGGGGAGGGTGTGAGGGTGCGGAAGAAGGGAATGGAGAGAAAACCTACAAGACAGGCGATTGCTCCGCTGGGAAGAAGGACCAGGGCGGGCATCCCCCGGAAGCAGTCGAACAAAAAGCCGTAAACCAGCTGTCCCACCGGCTGGACGCAAAGGGTAAGGGCGGAGGTGCAGGCCATCACCTTGCCCAAAAGGTGTTCCGGCGTTTTGCTTTGGATCAGGGATACTGCGGAGATGGAGAAATAGTTCGCCGCCCCCTGGACACCGGCAAAGGAAGCCACCAGCACCAGGTACTGGGCCTTCGCTCCAAGGGGAAGGAGAAAAGCCCCGCCCGCCGGGAGCAGAAATACACCCAGGGCCGCCAAAGGGATCCAGAGCCTTTCCGTTTTCGCCTTGGCCCCCAGAAGGCCGGCGGCCACGCCTCCTGCTACAGCTGCCGCCGCCAGGATGCTTTCCGCGCCGCCGTAATACTGGGGGCCCAGCCCCAGAACGGTGCGTACCAGGTAGGGCAGACCCACCACCATCACCCCGATGACGAAAAAGCCGGAGAGCGCCGCTAGGATCAAAAGCCTGGAAATCCCCGGCTCTTGTACAAAGATATACCGGAGGCTCTCCCCAAAATCCTGTCGGATCACCGAAAGGATGCCGTCCCCCTCCTTTGGCGGCCGGACATGGCGGGGGAGCCGGATGAAGCACTCAAACAGAGCGGTGATGAAAAAACAGAGGACACTGGCCCACAGGACCGGGATCAACCCCAGGGCGCTGTAAAGAACGCCCCCCAAGGCGGGGGCGGCAAGGTTGGCGAGAAAGGCCGTCTGGTTCACCATAGCGTTGCCCTTGGTAAGGTTCTTTTCCGATACCAGGGAGGGGATGCAGGCCTGAACGGTAGGGGTCTCAAAGGCGCCCAGGGCGGCAAGAAAGATCATCAGACCACCAATGATCCCCAAAGCCCGTCCCGAGGTGAAGAAGATGGCGGCAAGCAGCACCGAAAGCCCCGTCAGCCCGTCCAGCGCCACCATGATCTTCCGGCGGTCCCCCCGGTCGGCCAGCACCCCGCCCAAAGGGGCCAGAAGGATAGAGGGAAGGATGGCCGCCGAAAGGAGCCCGGCAAAGACCGCCGCCGAGCCGGTGGTCTCCAGGACGTAAAGGGAGAGGGCAAGGCGGAGGATGGCATTCCCAAACAGGGAGGTCAGCTGTCCCAGGATCAGCAGCGTAAAGTCCCGGGTAAAAAACGGTTCTCTCATTCCTTCTCCTCCTTTTCTTCGGGGGCTATGTCTGCGAGTACCCCTTCTACAAAGTCGCTGACCTCCCCTTCCAGGATGGGCAAGCCCATCTGGGCCAGAACCTCCGCGGCAAAGCGATACTTTTGGCGGAGTTCCCCGGCGGTAGCGGGAAAGACCGAGGGCAGCAGCCAAAAATCCAATAGAGGCAGCAGTTCGGAAAGCTCCCGGGCATACCGGGTCTGGATGGAGCCGTCCCTCTGCCCTTCCTCCAGCAGCTCCCGCCACAAGGGAGTCAGGATCCGGCGGTTGGCATCCACCGCCGCCATCAGGATGGCGGGGTCCCGGAGGATGGATACCGCCTGCCGGCTCAGCCGATTCCGCTCCTGATCCGCCCGGTCAGCCCGCATCACCTCCCGGACCTTCTCCAAGGCGGTAAGGTCCTCCCGCCCCTGCACCGCCCAAAAGGGGTTGTTCTCCAGGAACAGCTGCTCCCCCAAGACACACATCAGCTCTTCCTTGCTGGGAAAGAAGGAGTAAAAGAGCCCCTTGGCCCCTCCTGCCAGCTTCATAATGTCCGCCACCGAGGTCTCCTGGTACCCCTTGGTGAGGAAAAGGGTCTTTGCGGCCTCCAAGATCTCCTTCCGCCACGTCTCCGGGGCCTTTTTTACCGGTCTGGCCATCTTTCGTTCTCCTTTTTCTTTGTTATTGACCATCGGCCAATAATTATTATAACCAAACAAGGCGGCATTGTCAAGGGGCTTTGGGTGCGGAATCTTGTCCCTTTCTCCAGGCGAAAAGAACAAGGCGGCGGTCAGGACTTTGCAGTCCCAAACCGCCGCCTTGCAGCTTGCGGGGCGATAATATTACGGCTGTTCCTCCTGGAAGCTTTCGATCAGCTGGTCCAACTCCTCATCCCCGGGAACGGAGGGCTTCCGGCGGGGGGCATGGGGCGGAGGGGGCGCGTCAGGGAGGCGCAGGGTGAGAACCCCCAGGTAGAGAGCCACATCAAAGAGCGTTCCGGTGATAAGCAGGTCGATGTTTCCCAGGTCGTTTACCGGGTTGAGGTAGACGATAAGCATATTGGCGGCAGCCGCGGCGGCCACCAGCATCAGAACATTTTTCAGGGTCTTTCCCCGGAGGCTCCCCCGGTAGTGGGCCACCGCCGCCCCAAAGCAGACCAGGCAGCAGGCGGAGGTGATAAGCAGCACCCCGCTGGGGAGCCGGTCCAGCTGGTAATACAGCTGGTAGGCGATGGCCGAAAGCCGGGCCGCCGAATAAAAGGTTAGGAAAAGGGTAAGAATGGATTTTGTCATAGTCCGCTCCTTTCATCGGCAAAAAGGTCCTGCTGGCTTTCCACCAGTTCCCCTACGGTTTGGGTATCCCCGGTAAGGAGGGCAAAGACCCCCTTGTAGATCAGCATGGGATCGTTGAGGAAGCGCCGGCGGATGGCTTCGCATTCCCGGCGGGTGGGCATAAAGATGGTAAGGGACAGCAGGTCGCTGCCGAGGTCGGGGATGGTCAGGGAGATCTGCCAGCCATCCTCCACCGACTGGATCTCCACCCGGTTCTCCCGCTGACGGCGTACCAGGGTAAGGATCCGTTCCAGGGCCCCGGTGGCACGCTCCCGCACTGCCGGGGGAAGCCCCGCTTCAAAGGTCCGGGAGACCCGGCGGCCCTCCTCACTGAGGACAAAGCAGGATTCCCCATGGTACTCCTGGGGAAGGATATGCCCGGTGCGCCGCAGGCTCTCCATGGTTTCGGTAAACTGGAAGTAGTTTACCAGCTCCTGGCTTTGAAGCGCGGTATTGAGTTCCTTAAAAGAGACCGGCTGTCCGGCCTGTTCCATTAGATAACAAATAAGGATCATTACCTCGTGGCTGGTGGTGACGCTGCCGGGGCGGACTCCCTCGGTAAAGGCATTGTATTCCACAAAGACCCGCCTTTCTCTTTTCCGCCGGCGGGGCGGAATTGTTTACAAACTGTTTATAGTATTCCTTGGTGTTTTGTCGTATCATAGACAGGGACGAGGCTTGTCCTCCACCTGCCAGGCTTTCATTATAACAAATTTCCCGGTAAAAATACAGGGCCTGGAACAAAAAAATCGAGGATTGAATCATGAAGGAAGAACGAACCAAACGACCCGGCGGCGAAAGGGCCTTACTCCTTGCCGCCGCCGTCTTTTTTCTGATCCTCTGCGCCGCCTGCCTCCCCTTGATCCGGTGGATGTTCCAGCCGGAGTTCGGCCCTTGGCTCCAAGGTAAGGTTGAAGCGATGGGGATGTGGGGGGTGCTGGCCCTGCTGGGGGTCCAGATCCTCCAAATCGTTGTGGCCATCATCCCCGGAGAACCGGTGGAGCTGGCGGCGGGAGCCATGTATGGAGCCTTCGGCGGCCTGGCCCTCTGCCTGCTGGGGTGCCTTATCGGGTCGGCGGCGGTGTTCCAGGTGGTCCGGAAAAAGGGAAAGGCCGCTTTTGAGCGCACCTCCCTGGGGCAGAAGCTCCAAGAATACCAATTCCTTCAGGACGAGGCCCGGCTGGAGGGGATCGTCTTTCTTCTCTACTTCATTCCCGGCACCCCCAAGGATATTCTGGTCTATGTCTGCGGCCTCAGCCCCCTGCCCCTGGGGCGGTTTCTGCTTCTCTCCACCCTGGCCCGGATCCCCTCGGTGGTCACCTCCACCTGGGCAGGGGCCAGCTTTGCGGGAAACAACCTGTGGCTGACGGCGGGGATCTTCCTCTGCACCGGGCTGCTGGGGCTGGGAGGCATCTGGTTCCAAAAGCGGTACCTGGCAAAGAAGAACCAAAAAAGGGAGTAAACCGGAGCCCCGGTGGACAGCTTGGAAAGGAAGGATTGCTATGGCCGTGCGTAGTGTCCCCATGAAACGAAAACTTGTCCAAATGGTGGAGACCCATTTCCCCGGGTTTCGCTTTGTCAGCGAAACGCACAGTATCTGCGGCTTTGTCCGGGAGCAGCCGGGGTATTGGTATGACTATCTGCCCATCAACCGGTATTTCCAGGGCGGCAGGGGCGTGGTATCCATCAACTGGTACTGGATCGGCGGCGGATATGTTCCGGACTGGTATGAGTGGAACGGCATCTCCAACACCCCCTGGCGGGTTCTGGCCTGGCCGGCACAGCGGCAACCCGACCCCAACGAGCCGCCCAGTCAGCTGGCCGCACCTGGCCATGACGCAACCGTTTGCTATCAAACGGGTCCTTTGGCCCAGGTGGACCAGGCGTTGGAGGCGCTGCGGGATAAATTGGAGCGGTACGCTCTTCCCGCTCTGGAGCGCCCCATCCGTCCCTCCGATGAGCCCCAGCTTCGTCAGTGGGGGGCGTTGGCACAGCACATCCTTCCCCAGCTCCAGCTGCTGGAGCGCCAAGCCCCGGAAGAATATGAGGCGCTGAAGGCCTGGCAGAGGCAGACTGCCCGGCGCCAGAAAAAAGCCATCGACGAGGATGTGCCCCTCATTTTGGCCCGCTGGCGGGAGGAGATCCGGCAGCTTCCCGGCTTTGCAGAGCAATGGGACCTCTCCCCTGCCCTGCGGGACCAGGTCTTCAACTGGTTTACCCATGCCTTGTATCTGCACCCCTGACCCGTTAGCAAGCGCCCCCCTTGTTTTCATAGACACGGTGAAAGCCCCCGCCCCTCCCCCATCCCAGGGGAAGGCGCAGGGGCCTTTTTCTGCTACAGGATGATGCAAATGAGTCCCGAGCAGCCCTCGTTGATGATCCGCTCGGTGGTCTCCTGCATCTTCATCCGGGCGTCAGAGGGCATCCGGTACAGCTTGTTGTGAAGGCCCTCGTTGACCAGCTCGTGAAGGGACTTGCCAAAGATGTTGGACTCCCAGATCTTGCCGGGATCCTCCTCGAACTCCTTCAGCAGATAGTGGACCAGCTCTTCGCTCTGGCGTTCGCTTCCAACAATGGGTGCCACCTCTGTCGTAATGTTAGCCTGCATCATGTGAATACTTGGCGCACTGGCCTTGAGGCGCACCCCGTACCGGCCGCCCTGCTTCATGATCTCCGGCTCCTCCAGGGTCAGTTCCTCCAGGCTGGGCATGACGATGCCGTAGCCGGTGGCCGCCACCTCCTCCAGCGCGCCGCTGATCTTGTCGTACTTGCGCTTGATGGCTGCCAGCTCGATCATACAGGGCAGCAGGCCCTCCTCCCCGTCGATGGTGAGGCCGGTGGCCTCCCCCAGGATGCGGTAGAACAGGCCGCCGGGAATGTCCAGCCGGCACCGCAGGCTGCCGCTCCCCAGGTCGATGGAGGCGATCCGGGCGTCGGTGATGTTCTCACATTCAGCCAGGGCGGATACCGCTGCGGCGGCCCCCTCGATGCGGTCCAGGGCCTCCCCGCAGAGCCGGGCCTGCTGATAGATGGACTTCTGGAGCCAGTGGTCCTTCTCCAGATTCATGATCCAGGCGGGAAGCTCCAGGGCCACCTCTTTAACCGGGAACTGGTAAAGAATCTTGGTGAGGATCTCCCGGATGTCGTCCTCGTCCAGTTCCAGGCAGTTCACCGCCACCACCGGAACCCCGTATTTCTCCTCCATGGTCTGACGGAGTTCCCGGCTTCGGGGGCTCTTGGGCTGGACACAATTTAGAAGGATAACAAAGGGCTTGCCGATCTCGGTTAGCTCCCCGATGACCCGCCCCTCGGCCTCCTCGTACTCCCCCCGGGGAATGTCGCTGATGGAGCCGTCGGTGGTGACCACCAGGCCGATGGTGCTGTGTTCGGTGATGACCTTTTTGGTGCCGATCTCCGCCGCCATATTAAAGGGGATCTCCCGGTCGAACCAGGGGGTCATCACCATTCGGGGCTGTTCGTTTTCGATGTACCCCAGGGCGCTGGGGACGATGTACCCCACGCAGTCGATAAGCCGCACCTGGAAGGAGGCGGTTTGGTCCACCGAGATCTTCACCGCTTCTTCAGGGATGAACTTGGGCTCGGTGGTCATAATGGTTTTGCCGGCGGCGGACTGGGGCAGTTCGTCGGTGGCCCGCTCCCGGCGGGCTTCGCTTTCGATGTTGGGCAGCACCAGCGTCTCCATAAACCGCTTGATAAAGGTGGACTTTCCGGTCCGTACCGGACCCACCACCCCCACGTAGATGTCCCCGTCGGTGCGCTTGGCAATATCCTGGTATAGTGTCGTTTTTTCCATATTGACCGCCTCCCTTTACAGTACCGGAATGAGGAGGACCCGGCGCTCCCGGCCTTCGGTCTCCTCCGGATTCTCTCCGGTGATCTTATCCATATTGGTGTTGTACCGCTTGGCGATGTCCCAAAGGGTCTCCCCCGGGTCCGCCAGATAGAGATACAGGCCGGGGGCGGCGGCATCCTCCCGGGGGGCCTTTTCATCCACCTGGACCTCGTCCAGAAGCATCGCCCGCACCTGGCAGGAGAGGATCCCGGTAAACTCCAGGTCACAGCGGACCTCCAGGGTGTCGTTGGCGGAGAAACTCCAGGCACAGCTTTGGCAGACCAGTTTTCCCTCCAGGAGGGTCCCATCCTCCTCACAGGGGAACTTTTGGGAGACCTCCAGCACCTTGTCAAAGTAGTACAGCTGGCCGTCCTCCATCTTGGCCAGCATGGCCACAGTTACCTTCCCTTCCGCCACAGGGCCGCCGCTTTCCCCACGGACGGCGAGGGAAACCCCTTCGCACCACAGGTCCACCACCGCCTCCGCTTTTTCCGGCAGGGGAACGCTTTCCTTGCAGGGGATGGTCTCTTGAAGGGTGCGGCAGACCCGGGTAAGGGACGCCGCCCGGGTGCGGAAGCTGCACTGGTTCTTGGTGGAGTAGCAGTCGGAGCAGAATTGGGCGGTGTAGGGAAGCCAGCCCCGGACGCAGCTTTCCACCACGGCGTCCACAGCCAGAAGGCGGTACTCCCCGTCCTCCCCGGCGGCAGGTTCGGCGGAAACAGAGGTCACCTGCTGCCAAACGTCGCAAAGGCTCCCTTCCCCAAGGCCCTCCAGCTCGCAGATGGCGCTGGTGGGGAGGGTGTAGTCCAGCTGGTCAAATCCTCCCCCGGCACACTGGTAAAGGATGTGGAGGTTCAGTTCCCCCCGAAGCACCGCCTTCCCCGCCACCTGCTTTACCTCTGTGACCCGGGCGGCGGCTCCCACCCGGATGATGGACAGAATGGGGGGCTTGCCGTGGGTCAGATCCACCTTCTCCGTCACCCGAGTTTCCCGGATGCACTGACCCAAAAGGCGGGTGGCCTCGACCTGCTCCCGCTTCAGCTGGAGGCCCATCCCCTCCCCTTCAGCGATGGCCTGGTCCTCCCGGCTGCCCACCGCCTTGACGGTGAGGACCAGGGCCCCCCGGATGTCCAGCCTGCGCTGGTTCACCGCCCGGCAGTTGAGATAGTCCACTTGGGCGGAAAGGGAAAGGACCGGGGCAGGGTGGTCCGCTTTCATCTCCACGATGCGGGAAAAGGGAACCTTGTATTCCCCTCTGGCCACCCCTTCCCCTGTGGAGACATAGTAGACGGTGATAACCGCCATCCCCTCCAGCTCCAGCTTGCCGGGGCTGGCCCTGCGTCCGGTAAGAACAGGGGCCACCGAGCATTTCAGGATGCGTACAATGTCCGGGCAATAGTCCGGCAGAAGGGCGTCACACTCGATGGGCTGCTCCACCGTCTGGTCAATAAGGGGTTCGTTTATAAAAAGGGGCTGCCGGGTCAATTTGAGTTCCATAGATACCTCTCCTCCTTTGTCCTGTATCCGCGACGGCGCTTACCGCCTGCGGACGCGTTTTTCTCACCACCACTATATGAGGGGCCCGTACCGAATATTCTGCTGGAGACCTTTGGCGGCTGGCTGCTCCCCTGGAATCGATTTGTCCCCTTTTCGGTTCCCGTCAAAGGACAAAACAACAAAGATCTGACCGTTTTCAATAGACTCCTGTTGTTTTTCCACCGTGAGAGGACATTTTGGCTGTAAAAAAACTAATTATTTTGACATTTTTATCTGGGACAACCCCCTTGACTTTTGTCTAAAACAGAAAACTTTTTTCATCATAAAGAAAAGTTTTATTACTTTGTAGTAAAATGTGATATAATTACTACAGAGCAGTTGATAAAATCTCAAAATAGAGGTATTTTCGGGTTCTGTTTTGAGCCGCTCTTGGACAAGGGGGGCGTTTCCCCCCACAGCTTCGATGTAAGGAGGTGCTTCTCCCATGGACAACCGGGAACTTGCGGCATTGCACAGCAAATTGGTCATCTATCGAAACGGGCTTCAAAGCGCAAAGGCAAAAGGCGACTTGGACAAGGCCCGGGAATGGTTGGAGGGCATTGCCTCCCTGAAGCGGGAGATCGCGCACCAGCGAAGCGCGGCCACCTCCAGCAAAAGCTGATCCTTGCTCCCCCTCTCCCCGGCCCCGGCAGCCGGGCGGGAGGGGGTTCTTTTTTTCGGGTGAGACAGAAAAGCAGGCGCGCCCGCTTTTGGGACGCGCCTGCTTGGACAGCAATCGCTTTTGTTACGCCTTGCAGACAAAAACCGACCAGTCGTGGGGATCTTCCAGACTGCCGTACTGGATGCCGGTAAGGGTGTCGTAAAGCCGCTGGGTCAAAGCGCCGATCTTGCCCTGGTTGAAGATCATCCGCTTCTCTTCCCACTTCAGCTCCCCAATGGGGCTGATGACGGCGGCGGTTCCGGTGCCGAAGGCCTCCAGAACCCGGCCCTGGTCGTTGGCCTCGGCCAGCTCCTGGATTGTAATGCGGCGCTCGCTGACCTTGATCCCCCAATCCTTCAGCAGCTGAATGGAGGACTTCCGGGTGATGCCGGGGAGGATGGATCCGTGGAGTTCCGGGGTAACCACCTCTCCCTCCAGGACGAAGAAGACGTTCATGGCCCCCACTTCCTCGATATACCGCTGCTCCACGCCGTCCAGCCAGAGGACCTGGGAGTAATTCTGGCGGTGGGCCTCATCCTGGGCGATTAGGGAAGCAGCATAGTTGCCGCCGGTCTTTGCCATGCCGGTGCCCCCCCGGACCGCCCGGACGTACCGGTCCTCCACGTAGATCTTCACCGGCTCCAGGCCGGATTCATAGTAGGCCCCGGAGGGGGAGGTGATGATAAGGAAGAGGTACTCGTCCCCGGGATGCACCCCCAGAACAGGGTCCACAGCGATGATAAAGGGACGGATATACAGGGAGGTGCCCTCGTCGTGGGGGACCCAGTCCTTGTCCACCTCCACCAGCTTCTTCACCCCGGCCAGGCAGACCTCCTCGTCGATGGGGGGGATCACCAGCCGCTGGTTGGAAGCGTTGAGACGGGCGAAATTCTCCTGGGGACGGAAAAGCAGGATGTCCCCGTTCTTGCCGTAGTAGGCCTTCATCCCCTCGAAGACGGTTTGGCCGTAATGGAGGCACATAGCCGCCGGAGAAAGGGCCAGATCGCCATATGGCACAACGCGGGGGTCGTGCCAGCCCTTGCCGGTCTTGTAGTTCATCAGGAACATATGGTCACTAAACTGCTTCCCGAAGGGCAGCTTCTCCCCCGGGACGGGCTTCGCCTTGGGGGTCTTGGTGAGTTCCACTCTAATTTCCATGGGTCTATCAGTCCTTTCTGTCGGTTTCGCAGGAGGAGTTAGTACGCGACGCCCTGCCACTTCATGGCGTCGGCCACCTTGAGGAAGCCGGCCACGTTGGCGCCCATCACCAGGTTGCCGGCGTCGCCGAACTCCTGGGAGGCGTTGTAGGCGCTGTGGAAGATGTCCAGCATAATGTCGTGGAGCTTCTTGTCCACCTCCTCAAAGGTCCAGGAATAGCGCATGGAATTTTGGCTCATCTCCAGGCCGCTGGTTGCCACGCCGCCGGCGTTGGCGGCCTTGGCAGGCCCAAAGAGGACGCCGGCCTTCTGGAACTTGGCGATGGCCTCCGGGGTACAGGGCATATTGGCCCCCTCGGCCACGGCGATGACCCCATTTGCGATCAGCTTACCGGCGGCCTCCCCGTCCAGTTCATTCTGGGTGGCGCATGGCAGGGCCACATCGCACTTGACGCCCCAAATCCCCTTGCAGCCTTCGCTGTAAACGGCGGCGGGAACGGCGTCGACGTATTCCTTGATCCGGCCGCGGCGGCCCTCCTTAATCTCCTTGACAACAGAAAGGTCGATGCCCTTTTCGTCGTAGATAAAGCCGTTGGAATCGGACATGGCCACCACCTTGGCCCCCAGTTCGGTGGCTTTCTGGCAGGCGTAGATGGCCACGTTGCCAGAGCCGGAGATGACCACCGTCTTGCCGGCGAAGCTGTCCTTCTTCATTACCGAAAGCATCTCCTGGGTGAAATAGCAAAGGCCGAAGCCGGTGGCCTCGGTGCGGGCAAGGCTGCCGCCGTAGGTGAGGCCCTTCCCGGTGAGGACCCCAACAAAGCTGTTGGTGATCCGCTTGTACTGGCCGTAAAGGTAGCCGATCTCCCGGGCCCCCACCCCGATGTCCCCGGCGGGAACGTCGGTGTCCGGGCCGATGTGACGGTACAGCTCGGTCATAAAGCTCTGGCAGAAGCGCATCACTTCCCCGTCGCTCTTGCCCTTGGGGTCAAAGTCCGAGCCGCCCTTGGCGCCGCCCATGGGCAGACCGGTGAGGCTGTTCTTAAAGACCTGCTCGAAGCCCAAAAACTTAATGACCGAGGAGTTGACAGAAGGATGGAGCCGCAGGCCGCCCTTGTAGGGGCCGATGGCGGAGTTGAACTGCACCCGGTACCCCCGGTTCACCTGTACCTTGCCGCTGTCGTCCACCCAGGAGACCCGGAAGGTAATGAACCGCTCCGGCTCCACGATGCGGTCGATAATGCCGGTCTCCGCCAGTTCCGGGCGCTTTTCCAGCACCGGCTGGAAGGACTCCAGCACCTCCCCCACTGCCTGCAAAAACTCAGGCTCGTTTGGGTTGCGGCGCTTTACGGTGTCATAGACGCCCTGCAGGTAGCTGTTTTTGAATTCCATCTTTCTCATTCCTCCTTGCTGTAAGGCTCACAAGAGGGAGCGGTTCTCCCTGTTTTCCAAACCTTTGCACCTAATTATAGTCCTGTAAATTGCGATTGACAAGTTTTTCCGAAAAAAAAGTTGGCTTTTTTACGATCCTGTGCTATACTCTTTCTAGTGCGAGCAGTCCAGACAGCGGCGGATGAGGGCCGAAAGACCCCATCTGAGGAAAGTCCGAGCTTCACAGGGCAAGGGTAGCTGCTAACGGCAGCCGGAGGCGACTCTAGGGACAGTGCAACAGAGAGATACCGCCGGACGGGGGTTTCCCCCGGACCGGTAAGGGTGGAAAGGCGAGGTAAAAGCTCACCAGCGCCCGGGAGACCGGGCGGCTATGTAAACCCTACCCGAAGCAACACCGCACAGGGGCAATAACGGCGGCCCGCCGGTCCCGCTTAGGTGGCTGGAGTCCGGCGGCGACGCCGGACCAAGATAGATCGTTGTCAAATACAGAACTCGGCTTACAGAACTGGTCGCGCAAAAAACAAAAGAGGCGGTCCCTTTCCCCGGCTTTGGGGGAGGGGGCCGCTTTTTTGGCGGAGGGCAGAAAATTTTTCGGTGGGTATATATTCCGGCATTTTCGGCCATACTTTTTGCATAAAATTAGAGTGTGTTGGGTAACTGCCGGATTGCTTCGGAAACTTTAAGGCGTTCCGGCAGCCGCCCGTTCCGGCAGGCAGCCCGCAAAGCGACGCCGCTAGGCGCAGTGTTGGAAAACACTCCACCCAAGGAGGAGGAACCGAAGATGAATCATTCTGCCGCGAAAGCCATTCCCCTGTCCGATACCGTTATACCGGTGGAACGGGGAACTCTCCGCCGGAAGCTGGCCCAGGTGCGGCTGCAGCTGGCCTGTGCCGAGGATCTCTTTAACTGCGCCACCGACGACGCTGTTGTAGATTCCAGCATCTATCAGCTGAAGTCCCTCCAGGTCTATTACAGCTTCCTCATGCGCCAGCTGCGCTTGGAGGAGGGAGAGGACGACGGGGAGGAATCCCTTGTCCTTCCCCCCAGGGTTGTCCCGGAGGGACCCGCCGCGCCGCTGCCGGAGCTTTACCAGGAGGAGGTGGCGGAAACGATGGGGTAGCCGCCGATCCTATGGTCACTGGTCTGCTGGTCGTCGGGTTCCTGGTCTTGGCCCTCCTGATCCGGATGCGCCGGGCCATTGGGACAGCCGCTGTCTCGGCAGCCATGGGCTTTACCGCCATGGGGGCAGTTAATCTCACCGGTCTCATTACCGGCGTCACCCTGCCCCTGAACCTGTTCACCCTTTTGGTCTGCACCGTCCTGGGCGCGCCGGGGGTGGTCTCTATGCTGGTCCTCCAGCTGTTCTGGTGAGAGAGCGAACAAAAAACAACGCCCGGAGGCGCTGCGAAGAGGCGGGCTCCGGGTGTTTTTGCGTGGAACGAGCCTCACTCATTCCTTGTATTCATGCCCGCCAGGATCTCCTCCTCCCCGGCGGCGTCAAACCCCGCCAGGGCCGGGTGGCCGGTGAGGGCCTTCACGATGCGCCAGCCGTCCCGACTGTGTACGGCGTTCTGGGGGATGGGCCGGAAGCCCAGGTCCAGGTAGACCTTCACCGCCACCCAGGAGGTGGTCTGGGTGGGGATCTTGGCATGGGTGTAGCCCAGGCTCCCCAGCGTCTTTAGGGCGCGGGCGACCAAGGGCTTGGAGAGCCCCCGGCCTTGATGATCCCGGCGCACCGCCACCCAATGGACCCAGCCGGCCCCCGAGGGATCTCCGCGGATAACGTCAAAGTAGGCGCTGGCGGTGGCCACCTTCTCCCCCGCTTCGTTTTCAAGAAAAATCATTCGGTTTGGCAGGATGTCCTCGTAGCCGCCAAAGTACCGCCCCCAGGCCTCCAGGCCCTGTTGGCAGGTGGAAAACTCTTTGGCGGACTGCTCTATGGCAATCCAGCTGTCCCGGTCCCCTGGCCGGTAGAACACAAAGCGGTATCCTGGGGGAAGGGGGTATTCCGGGAGGTTCTTCAGGTTCCGCTCTAAAAGCAGTTCGTAGTATCGGATGCGTTCATCCAGGTTGTCAAATTCCGGTTCCTGTTTCATTTTATCAGCCCTGCATCTCCGGCGGAGGCTCCTCCGAGGAGGGATCTTCCTCCCCGTCGGAGGATTCACTGCTCTCTCCGTCCTCACTTTCGCCGTCGCTTTCCCCGTCCCCTTCGCTCTCTCCGTCGGAGGAGGAGCCCTCATCGGAGGAACCGTCCTCGGTCGGGGCGGAGGACGCCGAAGAGGACACGGCGTTGCCGGCCATCTCCGGCACGACCTCACTAATGGAGATCTCCTCACCGGGCAGGTCAGGCATGGTGTCACTGGTCACCAGCTGGCCGTTGCCGGGCAGGTCCTTAATGGCGTAAAGGTACCAGCCGTTGCGGTTCTTGTGCATCTCGTAGATCATGTACTTTTCCGGCTCCGGGTTTCCCAGGTTACCGTCCTCGTCCAGGTTCAGAATGGTGCTGGGGGGGACGTAGCCCATCCGCAGCTCCACAGTATCCCCGCTGATCTTGTTGATCTCCTCCACCCGGGGGGTGGCAAAGCCGGTGATGGTGATAATGGGCACATGGTAGGAGCGGATCTCCTCGTCGTAGAGATAGCTGTCCTGGAGGTCGCCGAAGGAGCGGTGTTCCAGCTTGACATCCGGCCCGAACAGCTGTTGAGCCGCCACGTCGATGTCGCTGGCGGGAATAATCATCATATCGGCGTCGTCGTATTCGTACTGGCTGCGCTTCTCCCCCATGGCGGTGGACCAGATGGAATACTGGAGAAGGCTGGCGTTGTCGATGTTCACCGGGTTTTCAAAGGGCACCGGGTCGAAGATCACCACCGGCAGGAGCATCCGCTCGAACTCCTTCTTCCGGGCGGAGTTGTCCAAAAGGCTCTTGGTGGTGTTCAGGCAGAAGCTGGCCACGGTGAAGAAGCCCACCAGGCAGAGGATGATAAAGACCCCGCCAATGGGCGCAGCGTAGCGGTTTCGCCTGCCGGCGCGGAAGATGGCTCTGTTCATGGACGCTGTTCCTCCTGTCCCCTGTTCAGCGGATCTGACCGCTTCCCAGGACGATATACTTTATGGTAGTGAGTTCCCCCAGGCCCATAGGACCCCGGGTGTGAAGCTTTTGGGTGGAAATACCGATCTCCGCCCCCAGGCCGAACTCCCCGCCGTCGGTGAACCGGGTGGAGGCGTTGACATACACCGCCGCCGCGTCCACCTGCTGGGTAAAAAGGCGGCTGTGGCCGTAGTCGCTGGTAACGATGGCCTCGCTGTGGCCGGTGGAGTACCGGCGGATGTGGTCAATGGCCTCCTCCAGGGAGTCCACTACGCGAACCGCCAGGATGTAGTCCCCAAACTCGGCGGCGTAATCCTCCTCCGAGGCGGGAAGGACGCTCTCCCCCAGGATCCGCCGGGTCTCGGGGCAGCCCCTCAGCTGGACCTTATGGCGGTCCAGGGCGGCCTTTGCCAGGGGCAGAAACGTCTCCGCCACCTCCCGGTGGACCAAAAGGGTCTCGGCGGCATTGCAGACCGAGGGACGGCTGCACTTGGCGTTTTCGATGATCCGCACCCCCATCTCCAGGTCGCAGGGACTGTCCACAAAGACATGGCAGTTGCCCACCCCGGTCTGGATCACCGGAACGGTGGACTGTTCCACCACCGCCTGGATGAGCCCCCCTCCGCCCCGGGGGATGAGGACGTCCAGAAGGCCGTTTGCCTTCATCATCCGGTTGGCGGATTCCCGGCTGGTGTCCTCCACCAGCTGAACGGCATCACCGGGGAGCCCCGCCTCTGTAAGGGCACGGCCCATAATCCCTGCCAGGGCCAGGTTGGTCTCGATGGCCTCCTTGCCTCCCCGAAGGATGCAGGCGTTGCCCGACTTGAGGCAGAGGGCGGCGGCGTCCACCGTGACGTTGGGACGGGCCTCGTAGATAATCCCCACCACCCCCAGGGGCACGCGGACCCGGGTAATGGAAAGGCCATTGGGGCGCACCGAGCCCCCATCCATCCGGCCCACCGGATCGGGAAGGGAGACAATCTCCTCCACAGCGGCGGCGATCCCCTGAATGCGCTTTTCATCCAGGGAGAGGCGGTCCAACAGGGCGCGGCTCATCCCTGCCTCCAGGGCGCGGGCGGTATCCAAGGCGTTGGCGGCCAGAATCTCCGGCGTATGCTTCCGAAGGGCGGCGGCAATGGCCAAAAGGCCCCTGTCCTTTTCCCGGGAGCCGGCGGCGGCCAGCACGGCGGCTGCCCCTTTGGCCCTTCGGCCCAGTTCCTCCATGGTTTTCATAGGGTCTCCCTCCCGATAAAGTGGGTCCCCACCGCCTTGCCCTCTAAGAGGTCGTAAAGGACGTCGGGGTTTTTGCCGTTGACGATGTACATATCCGCCCCGGCCCCTGTGGCGATGCGCCCAGCGGAAAGCTTGGTGAGCATCCCCCCGGTACCCCGGCTGGATCCCGCTCCGCTGGCGGTAGCCATCAGGGCGTCGTCGATCTCCCGAACCTCCGGCACAAGGACCGCGGCGGCGTCCTTGGCGGGGTCGGCGGTGTACAGGCCGTCGATGTCGCTTAGGATCACCAGGGCGTCAGCCCCGATGATCTTGGCAACGATGGCGGAAAGGGTGTCGTTGTCCCCCACCCGGATCTCGTCGGTGGCCACCGTGTCGTTTTCGTTCACCACCGGGATGGCCCCCATGCCGAAGAGGGATTCAAAGGTGTTTCGCACGTTTTCGCTGCTTTCGGCGTTATCCAGGCTGTACCGGGTGAGCAGCACCTGACCCACGGTATGGTTGTATTCGGAAAAATATTTGTCGTACAGGTACATGAGTTCGCACTGGCCCACCGCCGCAGCGGCCTGCTTGCCGGGGATGGTCTGGGGCCGCTCCCGAAGGCCCAGCTTGCCCATTCCCACCCCGATGGCCCCGGAGGAAACCAGCACCAGTTCCCGGTCGGTGTTTTTTATGTCCGCAAGGACCTTTACCAGCTTTTCCATAAGCCGGATGTTGATATGCCCACTGGGATGGGTCAGGGTGGAGGTCCCCACCTTGACGACGATCCGCTTTGCTTCTGTGATGGCGCTCATTTCTTCTCCTCTGTTTCTTCCTCCGGCTGGGGCTCCCTGCGCTGGACCAGCAGCTTTGTCACCCGCTGATCGTCCATCTCCTTTACGGTGACTGCAAGGCAGTCGTAAACGAAGCTTTCCCCTGCCTCGGGGATATGCTCCAGCATCTCCAGGGCCCAGCCGTTCATGGTGTTAAAATCGCTCTCGAACCCCCGGGGCGCGTAGTCGATGCGGTCGAAGAAGTCCTCGATCCCCATGTCCCCGCTGACCTCCCAGCTGTTCTCCCCGGTCTTTTGCAGGTCGGTGATGATCTCCTCGTCCTCGTCCCAAATCTCCCCCACCAGTTCCTCCAAAAGATCCTCCAGGGTGACGATGCCCAAGGTGCCGCCGTAGTCGTCGATGACAACGGCGAGGTGGTTCTTCTTCCGCTGGAAGTCCCCCAGCAACCGGGAGATCTTCATGGACCGGTGGATAAACACCGGCTTGTTCATCAGGTTGCGAAGGCGGATGGGCCGCCCCTGGAGGGCGCGTTTCAAGATCTCCCGGGACTGGACCACCCCGATGATATTGTCGATGGTATCCTCATAGACCGGAATCCGGGAATATTTCTTGCCGGTGACGATCTTTAGGATCTCTGCCTGATCCTCCTCTACATCCAGGGCCACCAGATTCACCCGGGGGGTGATGACCTCCTGAACGGTGGTCTCGTCAAACTCCAGGGCGGACTGGACCAGATCCTTCTCCTGCTCCTCCAGGACCCCCTCCTCCTGGATGGTGCCCAGCATATACATCAGTTCTTGTTCGGTGATGCTGGGGGCCTTCTCCCCCTCCTCCTTTTTGCTGAAGCGGTCCTTCAGCCAGATAAAGAAGGTGCAGAAGGGATAGAGCAGAAAGGAACAGAACCCCAGGGGCTGGGCGATGGCCAGCACCAGCCGCTCGCTGTTCTCCTTGGCCCAGCTTTTGGGAAGGATCTCCCCAAAGGTGAGGATCAGGAGGGTGGCAGCGCCGGTGGCCACTGCCACCCCGGCGTCCCCGAAGGCGGTGGTAGCCGCCACGGTGGTCAGGGAGGACATGGCGATATTCACCAGGTTGTTGCCGATGAGGATGGTGGAGAGGGTGCGGTCGTAGTTCTCCGCCAGCTTCACCGCTGTGGCGGCCTTTGCGTTCCCTTCCTCCGCCATGTTGCGGATCCGGATCATATTTACCGAGGTAAAGGAGGTCTCACTGGCCGAAAAGAAGGCGGAAAGGAAGAGCAAAACCGCCATGGAACCGTAAAGTAAGCCTGGACTGTCCAAGAAAAAACCAACTCCTACTTGTTTGTCAAATTCCGCCCCCGGTACAGGCTTTTCCGGGGGTTCGTTATTCATTGTAGCAAAAAAGGCGGGATCCTACAAGGTGTCCGGGGATTTGTTCAAGAACTATTCACGGAAATCGCAAAAACGCCCCGGATCCCTTTCTCCCCGGCAGCTTCCCTGCCAGCAGCTTCAGGCGGCCCTGTCTCCGGCCCTCCAGCCGGATCCGCCGGGCGGCGGCCACCCGGAGGTGGGGATTTTCCTCCGCTGTCTCGGTGAGGGCCCGCCAAAGGGCGCGGCCAAAGGGAGCGGCCATCATGGCTCCATGGTTTTTCACCAGGATCCGGACCTCCCCCACCTCCCACAGGCAGTCGCAGAGGGCGTCCAAATTTTTTCCCCACCAGTCCGGCAGCTCCAGCACCGTACTAAGCGCCGCCATGGCAGCTTCCCGCCGGGCGCAGACCGCCCCGTCCAGGATCACAGTTTTCATCTTTCTTCCTCTCCGTACAGCAGTTCAAAGGTGTTGTAGTGATCCTCGGTATAGTACACAAGGCCGTCGTTGGAAAAGATGATCCGCTTGGCCCCCCGGCTTTTCTTTCCCACCGTATCAATGTCGCATTCGGTGTACTGGCGGTCTTTGGCCTTGGGGAGCAGGCCCTCCCGGTTGCCGAAGCGGTCCCCGCCGATGGCCGTGCCTTCACCGGTATACCGCTCCACGCTCCCGCCGGACCAGCCTGCGTCCTGGGCTTCCTTTTTGGTTTTGTAGTTTCCCGGCAGATGTTGGTACAGATGGAGGTATTCCGCCACCTCCTCCTTGGTGTTGTACCAGCCGTCCTCGGTCACTGAGGAAAGCGCTTCCTCCGGCTGGGAACTTTCGGGGGAGGCAGGATCCTCCGGGGCGCTGCTTATGGCGTCGGAGGACGGGGTTTCCGGCGCTTCCTCCAAGGACGGGCTCTCCGGGGACCCGGCAGGCGCGGAGGGGACGCTCTCCCCTTCGGTCTGGACCGGGACAGAGGCGCTTTGGGGCGGCTGGCTGCCGGGCCCTCCGCAGGCGGTGAGAAGAAGGGTCAGCGCCAGCAGCGGCGCAAGCCATCTGGTCAAGGTTCGTTTCATCGGCGGTCCTCCTCCTGGACATGGTTTTGAAAAACAGGGACAGAGGTCCCCCCCTGCCCCTGTTATCTGTTTTTTGGGAAACGCAACGGCGGCGGATGATTTTTCTCCCTGCAAGGCAGGTCTCTTTATCCGCGGTTCTTCTTGGCAGCCATAGCAGCCAGGGCGTCCCTTCTGGAAAGGTTGATGCGGCCCTGCTGGTCGATCTCGGTGACCATAACCAGGATCTCATCCCCGGGAGCCACCACGTCCTCCACCTTCTCCACCCGGCGTTCGTCCAGCTTGGAGATGTGGACCAGGCCCTCCTTGCCGGGGGCGATTTCCACAAAGGCGCCGAAGTTCATCAGACGGGTGACCACGCCCTTGTAGATGGCACCGATCTCCGGGTCGTTGACGATGGTCTCAATGACGGTGATGGCGCGGCGGGCGTCGTCGATGTCGATGGAGGAGACGAAGACATGGCCGTCGTCCTCGATGTCCACCTTGACGTTGCACTCGGCGCAGATCTTCTGGATGACCTTGCCGCCGGAACCGATGACCTCCCGGATCTTGTCGGGATCAATCTTAAGGGTGAGCATCTTGGGAGCGTACTTGGAAAGCTCCGGACGGGGCGCGGGAATGGCCTTCAGCATGATCTCGTCCAGGATGTAGTCCCGGGCCTTATGGGTCTTTTGGAACGCCTCGGCGATGATCTCCGGGGTGAGGCCGTCGATCTTCAGGTCCATCTGAATGGCGGTAATGCCCTTGTGGGTGCCCCCCACCTTAAAGTCCATATCCCCGAAGAAGTCCTCCAGGCCCTGGATGTCCACCATGGTCTTCCAGGAACCGTCCTCGGCGGTGATAAGGCCGCAGGAAATGCCGGCCACAGGGGCCTTGATGGGCACGCCGGCGTCCATGAGGGCCAGGGTGGAGCCGCAGATGGAGCCCTGGGAGGTGGAGCCGTTGCTGGACAGCA
>CAJUFK010000025.1 GCA_910585535.1 uncultured Angelakisella sp.
GAGGAGATGCGCCGCAAGGGGGAGCAGGTGGGCGCCGACGCCCAGCTCTCCAAGCCGGAGATCGCCAACCTGGTGGGGCTTATCGACCGCCTGGCCCTGGAGACCCCTCAGTACCACACAGAGGGCGCCGGGGAAGAGTGATCCTGAGAAACGCCAAAACCGTTCTGCCCCCGGAGGCCTGAAAAGTCTCCGGGGGCTTTGCATATTTGGCAGGACAGCGGAATAGTCTTTAACGATTGCCCCTTGCCGGCCCCGGTTTTGGGAAAGGAGACGGGGACAAAATATCCAAAAAATGACAAGAAAGACTGTCAGAAATTCCAAAGACGAAAAGGCGGGAAATTTCCTCACCGGACTTTACAGCCGGGAAATCTTTGTGTATAATATCATTTAGTAATGCCCTTAACTGCACAATACGATGAAACACAAGGCTTCTGTCTCATTTCCCAAGAAGGGCAGAGGTCAGCGTTGCGTCTATCATTCGATCAGGGAGGTTTTCAAAGAATGTATTTGGTACCACTTACCAGTCTTCCCTCCATCCAAAGCAAAGACCCGGCCCAGCAGCCGGAACAGAATCCCTCGCTGGAGGGAGGCCGGTCCTTCTCCAGCATCATGCAGGAGGCCATCGACACCCTGGCCCAGACCCGGGAGGCCGCCCAGGCGGACGCCTACAACCTGGCCACAGGAGACATCGGCAGCTTACATAGTCTGATGATAAATTCCGCTCTGGAAGCCACTGCGGTAGAGACTGCGGTACAGCTGACTTCCCGGGCCGTGGGCGCCTACAAGGAAATTATGCAGATGCAGATTTAACGCTGCCAACGCCTAGGACGGCTGCAGTGAATTGGGAAAACCAGGGCAACCCTTGAGGAAATCCCCGAACACACGATTGACGACACTTTTCCGAACCCGTCAACAGGACCAATGGGGAAAGAAAAGGCTGTTTGTCTGCCCACTTTCAGGGGACGGGCAAAGGTTACCACATTACGATAGAGAGACGGTAACAAGCGAATGAAGTTTGATTTCAAAGAGATCCTCGAAAAAATAAAAGAATTTTGGGGCAAGCTGGCGGATAAGACAAAAAAGCTTATTATCGCCGGCGCGGGGGCGTTTCTCCTGCTTGTCCTTCTCATCACAATCCTCATCAATGTCTTCAAGAGCGGATACCAGGTCATCTTTCCGGGAATGAGCAACGAAGAGAGCCGGCAGGTCTACGCGACGCTGCAGGAGATGGGGGTCCAGCCCAGGATGGATGACCAGGGGCAGGTCCAGGTCCCCAGTGAGATGTGGGATGAGCTGGTGTTCCAGCTTAACGGCCAGGGCTACCCCAAGACCACCCTGAGCTACGACACCTTCGCCAGCATGAACGGCTTTACCGCCACCGAGTTCGAGAAAAGAACCGGCCTGATCTTTGAGGCCCAGGACCGGGCCCAAAAGACACTGCTGCGCCAGACTGGCATCGAGGACGCGGTTGTGACCTTCACCGTCCCGGAGACCAGCAACTACATATGGGACCAGACCAACCAGCAGGTCAGCACCGGCAGCGTCTCCATCCGGATGAAGCCCGGGTTTGAACTGACCCCGGAGCGGGTCACCGCCACCCGGAACCTGGCCGCCAGCAGCATCCCCAAGCTGGACCCCGCCGACGTGGTGGTTATTGACGCCGCCACCGGCATCGAGATGCCCGGCGTCGACGACGCCTCGGCCAAGGGGTACTACAGTGTACAGCGGCTGGAGTACGAGCAGCTGATCGCCAAGCGGATCGAGGACAACGTAAAGCGCCTGCTGGCCGGGCGGTACGGCACCACCGGGGTGACCGCGGTGGCCAACGTCACCCTGGACTACGACAAGATGCTCACCGAGACCAAGCAGTACCAGCCCGCCACCGGCACCAACGGCGGGGTGATGAACCACTTTGAGGAGGATTACTCCCTCAACGGCTCGGTTTCCATCGGGGGCATCGTAGGGGAGGAGAACAACACCGACGCCCCGCCCATCTACCCCAACGACGACGGCACCGGCAACGCCTCCGCCACCGACTACCACAAGCACATCGACTACGATGTAAGCTACATCATGACCCAGATTGAAAAGGGGGAGCCCATTCTTCAGCGGGCCACCGTGGCGGTGATCGTGGACGATCCCAATTTTAACATTGACGTGGAGGAGACCCTCATCGACCTGATTTCCAAGGCGGTGAGCATCACCTCGGACAACATCAGCGTTACCAACCTGAACTTCCCCAGCGACAGCCAGCAGACCAACGGCCCCGGCCTCAGCAGCCGCCAGCGCCTGCTCCTCATCCTGGGCCTGGCCCTCCTGTTCGTCGTCCTGCTCCTCGTCGCCATCCTGGTCTTCCTGCGGATGCGCAAGAAGAAGACTGAGGAGGAAGCCGCCGCGGCCAATCCGGAGGATGTGGGACAGAGCATCGAAAAGGAGATCGAGGAACACAAGCGGATGCTCCAGAGCGAGGCCCTGGCCAACTCCAACCAGATGGAAAACGCCATCACCCAGGAGATCCGGGATTTCGCCAAGGAGAATCCGGAGATCACAGCAGCCCTGCTGCGGTCGATGCTGAAGGAGGACCAGTAAGATGGCCACAGAAGAACTTACTTCCGCAAAAAAAGCGGCGGCGGTCATCGTCGCCCTGGGGGCGGAACGCGCCTCCGAGGTGTATAAGTATCTCACCGATGAGGAGGTGGAACAGCTCTCCCTGGAGATCGCCAAGCTGGACCGCCTTTCCCCGGAGGATATGCAGGCCACGGTGGAAGACTTCTATGGCCTGTGCATCACCCAAAAGGTTATTAACGAAGGCGGCGTTTTGTACGCCAAGGACGTGCTGGAAAAGGCCTTTGGCCAGCAGCAGGCAACTTCCTTTATGGAGCGCCTGAGCAAGTCCCTGCGTTCCAAGTCCTTTGAGTTTGTCCGCAAAGCGGACGCCAAGAATATCCAGATGATTCTGCAGAACGAGCATCCCCAGACCATCGCCCTGATCCTGTCCTACGCCCGAAGCGACCAGGCCGCCCAGATCATCGCGGAACTCCCCCGGAGCATCCAGCTGGACGTCATCAAGCGGATCGCCGAGCTGGACCGGGTATCCCCGGAGATGATAAAGCTGGTGGAAACCACCCTGGAGAAGCGCTTCTCCTCCATCATCTCTTCCGACCAGGTGGAAGTGGGCGGCGTCTCCTACATTGCAGAGATTATGAACCGGGTGGACCGGGCAACAGAGAAGTACATCTTCGACGAGCTGGGCGAAAAGGACGCCGCCCTGGCCGACGAGATCCACAAGCTCATGTTCGTCTTCGAGGACATCGCCAATCTGGACAGTATGTCGGTGCAGCGGTTCATCCGGGAGGTGGACACCAAGGACCTGGCCGTGGCCCTCAAGTCCGCCAACGAAAATGTCAAGCAGCTTATCCTCCAGAATATGTCCTCCCGTATGCGGGAGTCGGTGGAACAGGATATTCAGTTCCTGCATAACATCCGCATGAAGGACGTGGAAGAAGCCCAGCAGAAGATTGTGGGCGTGATCCGCCAGCTGGAGGAGAGCGGGGAGATCGTAATCGCCAGAGGTGAGGGGGATGAGATCCTTGCCTAAGGTGATAAAGCCGGCGGGTCTGGTGGCCTCCCAGGAGGTGTACCAGATCCCCGACAACACCCCGATGCCGCCCCCCCTGGCGGAGGACTGCGAAGGGGAAGCCTCCCCTCAGTCCCCTCCGGAAGCGCCTCAGGAGCAGGAGAGTCAAGAGGAACGGGAGCGCCGCTGGGAGGAGGAACGGAAGAAACGGGAGGAATTTTTAGAGACCCAGGCCCGCTTAAAGGCTGACGAAGCCGCCCGGAAGATCCTGCTGGAGGCGGAGGCGGAGCGGGAGCGGATGCTGGCGGAGGCGGAGATTGAGGCCTCCGGGCTTCGGGAGGAGGCCAAAAGGGCGGCTTATGAGGCGGTATACCAAGAGAAGCGTCAAATCATTGAGGGCCGTCTTTTGGAGCTGGACCGTTTGATGGAGCGGCTGCAGGCTGACCAATCGGAGTTTTTGCGTCAATACGAGGAGGGGCTTTCGGCTTTGGCCTTGGAGATTGCACAGAGGCTTTTGGACGAGAGCATTTTGGAGCATAAAGAGCTGATGAAACCACTGGTCCAGAAGGCGGTATCCACGGTAAAGAATGCAGAATGGATCAGCGTACAGGTTTCGGATCGCCTGCCGGGTCTTGCCGAGGAATTGAAGGCAGAATTGGCGGGCCGTCCGGGTTTTCCGCCGGTGGATGTATTAGCGGCGGATGCGGGGCCGGGGAGCTGCGTGGTACATACGCCGGAGGGGATTGTAGATGCGTCGGTACCGGTACAGCTGGAGAATTTGAAGGGCCTGTTTGAAGGCCGCTAGACCCTCCCCGGCGGCGGGTTAGCACCCGCAGGCACACCCTCCCCGGCGCTCCGCGCCTAAGGGTTGTGCGGGGCGTAGGTTGTGCCTGGAGTCGGAAGCTGCAAAAGGCGAAAGGCAGTAACGCCCCCTGCCAAGTTGTGGGAGGCGATTTTGCGCTTTGGACAAAACGCCGTTAGGACTCCAGGCAGAACCCACAATAACCACTGCGTAACAAGGAGGAGGTTCCCCCATGCCATACCCTACCATCGACATAGCCCCCTTCCGGCGGATGGTCCGGATCAGCGACCTGTATACCTACCAGGGCAAAATCGACAAGGTCATGGGCCTTACGGTGGAGGCCACCGGTCTGGTCTGCAACGTGGGGGACATCTGCGAGATCCGGGTGGACGATACCCACCAGGTGGTAGCCGAGGTGGTGGGGCTGAAAGGCAGCATCGTTCAGCTGATGCCCTACGAGGAGGTGGACGGCATCGGCGCCGGAAGCATCGTCGTCAACACCGGGGATAAGCTGGAGATCGGCGTGGGCCCGGGGATGGTGGGAAGGACCATCGACGCCCTGGGCAACCCCATCGACGGCGGCCCCCCCATCGAAAAGGTGGCCCGTTACCCCATTAACGGCGTCCACTCCAATCCAATGGAACGACCCCCAATCTCCCAGGTGATGGAGTTGGGGGTGAAAGCCATTGATGGGCTTCTCACCATGGGAAAGGGCCAAAGAGTGGGGATCTTCGCCGGCAGCGGCGTGGGAAAAAGCACCCTTATGGGGATGATCGCCCGAAACGTCAAGGCGGACATCAACGTCATCGCCCTGGTGGGAGAGCGTGGCCGTGAGCTGGTGGAGTTTATCAACAAGGACCTGGGCCCGGAGGGCCTGGCCAGAAGCGTCCTGGTGGTGGCCACCTCCGACCAGCCCGCCATGATGCGCTCCAAGTGCGCCCTCACCGCCACCGCCATCGCCGAATATTTCCGGGACCAGGGCAAAGACGTTCTCCTGATGATGGACTCCCTCACCCGGTTCTGCATGGCCCAGCGTGAGATCGGCCTTTCCACCGGGGAGCCCCCGGTGGCCCGGGGCTACACCCCCTCCATCTACACCATGCTCCCCAAGCTGCTGGAGCGCTCCGGGAACTTTGAAAAGGGTTCCATTACCGGCATCTACACCGTTCTGGTGGAGGGCGACGACACCAACGAGCCCATCTCCGACACCGTCCGCGGCATTGTGGACGGGCATATCGTCCTTTCCCGAAAGCTGGCCATGGCCAACCACTACCCCGCCATCGACGTGCTGGCAAGCATCAGCCGTCTGATGAACAACATCGCCCAGAAGGACCACAAACAGGCCGCCGGGCGGATCCGGCAGATGATGTCGGTTTACCAGGACAACAAGGACCTCCTCTCCATCGGGGCCTACAAAAGCGGCTCCAACCCGGAGCTGGACGACGCCATCCGGCATATTGACGCCATCAACGGCCTCCTCCAGCAGGAGGTGGGGAACAAGGTCACCTTTGACGATACCATCCGGCAGATGATCGAACTGGCAGAATAAGGAGGACGTCCATGAAGAAATTCGAGTTTTCCCTCCGCCATATGCGGGACTACCGGGAGCGGCTCCTGGACGAGGAAAAGGGAACCCTCCAGCGGCGCAAGGCGGAGCGGGACCAGATCGAGAACGATATTGCCCGGCTGGAAGGGGACTTCGCCGCCCTCTCCCGGAAGATGCAGGAGAAGGCCGAAAAGGGAACCACCGTCATTGAGCTTCGCAAGCTCAGCGCCCAGATGGACAACGTCCGCCTCCAGATCCAGGACCTGGAAAAAGCCCTGGTCAAGGCGGAGCAGCGGGTGGAAAAGCAGATGGATGTGGTGGTGGAGGCCAACAAGGAGGTCACCAAGCTGGATAAGCTGGAGGAAAAACAGCGGGAGGAGTACCGCCACCAGGTCAGCAAGGCGGAGGAGGACCGCATCGACGAGTTTGTCAGCCAGAATCTTACCCGGGCGGGATGAACCGTCCCAGGCCGCAGTCTGGAAATTTCATGAAAAAACCTTTAATTCCAAAAGATAACACCACAACATCAGTTGCAGTGCAGGGATGATTTGTGTTATAATGACTTAGATACTCCCTTTCCCTTGTTTTTGGTTGCCCCCGAGGGGGGACCCTCTCCCCCGGATGCAATAAAAATTACCCTGAAAAGGAGGTGAACAAGAAAATGGAACAGATCGCAACCGTACAGACCCAGGCCCCACAACAGCAGAGCCTTCGCAAGATGCTGGGAATGGGACAGCCCGCCGGGGACGCCTTCGCCATGATCTTCCAGCAGCTGATGGGCGGGGAAGAGATGGAAGGGGACCTGGCCGCCCTGCTGATGCAGCTGGCCGGAAACCTCCAGGATGACTCGGAGGAGATGGGCTCCCTGTTAAGCGCCGAAATGCTGGCCATGATGCCGGACCTGGCGCCCCAGGATCTTTTTGCCATGATGCAGAACGACACCACCCTGATGACAGGTGCCATAAACGTCCTGGCAGCAAGCCTGAACAGCCCCCAGGGCCGCGCCCAGCTTCCGGCGATTCTGGCCCAGGCGGAAAAGACAGGGAACGAGGATCTCCAGGAATTGTTGGAGGGCGACCTTCCCCAGGCGGACAAAGACTTCCTCCAGGTGCTGGAAAGCGCATGGAAGGAAGAGCCTCAGCCCACCCTTCCCGTCACCGGCATGGACCAGAGCGCCATTCGGGCCGCCAAGGAACTGCTGGCGAAAAACCGCAAGGACCAGAACACCGAGACCATCGACGTGGAAAGCCTCCAGGCCGACGTAAACTCCCGGCGCTTCCTCTCCAGCGACGCGGTGAGCCAGAAGCAGCAGCTTCCTGTCCCCGACGCCCAGGAGATCGCCAAGCAGCTGAAAAGCAGCATCCTGGAAAACCTCAGCCGGGGCAAAAACGAATTCCTGGTGCGGCTGAAGCCCGAGGGCATCGGGGAGATCATGGTCCGCTTCTCCGAGAACAAGGACCGCATCACCCTAAGCATCTTCACCCACGACACCCAGACCGCCCGGCTTATCAGCGGGGAGGTGGCAGCCCTCCAGAACGCCCTGAAGCCCCTGAATGCCGAGGTCCAGGAGATTACCACCATTGCCGGCAACGAGCAGGCAGCCCAGTATTCCCAGCAGAACCAGATGACCGATCAGGGCCGCCAGTTCTTTGGCCAGCAGCCTTCCCACGAGGGGAGACATTCCCACCGGGGCGGCGTTTCCGCCATCCAGGAGGAAGACGGCTTTGAGGAAACCGTGGCCGTGGGCCTGGAGGACGAGGCCCTGGATACCTACATTTAGAAGAAAGGAGGATGCAATATGGCAATCGGCGGCGTAACAAGCGGTGTTGCCAGCGGCAGCTATCGCGACAAGTGGAACAATAAGGACCTGCTGGAGGAAGAGGACGGCGAAAAAACCGAAGGCACCGGCTCAACCGACAAAACCCACACCTGGAACGCGGTTTTTGAGGAAAAAAAGCCCGGCGTTACGGCGGACGACTTCCTGACCCTGATGGTGGCCCAGCTGACCAACCAGGACTTTATGAACCCGGTGGACGATACCCAGTACGTCACACAGCTGGCCCAGTTTACCACCATGCAGCAGATGCAGGAGATGGCCAACTACACCAAGACCAGCTACGTCATGTCCCTGGTGGGCAAAAACGTGACGGCGGCCAAGATCACCGTCTCCGGGGAACTCCAGAAGGAGACCGGCGTCATCCAAAGCATCAGCTTGGCCAACAACGAGTTCACCATCAAGGTGAATGACAAAAAGTTCACCCTGGAGCAGATCATGGAGATCCATGACGGCACGACCCCTCCCTCCAGCTCCAACGGCAGCAGCGGCGACGGCACGGTGGACCAGGACAAGAAGAACTACCTGCTCTCCCTCCTGGGAAAGAACGTTGTTATTACCAAGAAGGGCGACGGCGAGGACGACTCGGTGGTCGTCGAGATCAGCGGCGAGGTGGAAAAGACCTCCACCAAGGACGGCAAGTATCAGGTTTACGTTGACGGAAATTGGTACTCCCTGGATGATGTCACCGAGGTAGGCGGCAAGCCCGTGGAGCCTGACCAGCCCGAGGACGAAGAGACCGAAGAGGTGACAGACAATGGATGATCTCCTCCTAAGGAGCCGAATGACTCTGCCGGTGACCACAGGCACCCCCGGGGTACCGGTGCAGCGGCAGACGGCCCAGACCCAGCAGGCGGGGACAGCAAGCCCTTTCCGGCAGATGCTGGAGAAGATGTCCGGCGAAGGCGAAGAAAAGATCTCCTTTTCCAAGCACGCGGCGGGCAGGATCGAGCATCGGGAGATCCCCCTTTCCCAGGACGGCCTGGAACGGCTCCGGGACGGGATGGAGATCGCCAGGGACAAAGGACTGCAGGACGCGCTGATCCTGATGGATGGTTCCGCCTTTATCGTCAGCGCGAAGAACAGCACCGTCATCACCGCAATGAACAGCCAGGAGCTGAAAAACAAAGTTATTACGAATATCGATGGGACCGTGATTCTTTGACCGGACCGATGAGACCGCAGTAAGGTCTCTTAGGAAGTCACGGGGGCTCCGAACGACAGAGGAGCCCCCCGGTCCCCAGAAGGGAGCAGAGATACAAATATGGTTAGATCCATGTACTCCGGTGTGGCCGGCATGAAAGCCAATCAGACCCGGATGGACGTTATCGGCAACAACATCTCCAACGCAAATACCTACGGGTTCAAATCCGGACGGGCCACCTTCCGGGATATGTACTACCAGCAGTTCCGGGGAGCCTCCGCCGGTACCCAGACCCGCGGCGGTATCAACCCCTCCAGCATCGGTTACGGCGCCCAGCTTTCCAGCATCGACCTGATGATGGACTCCTCCTCCATGACCAGCACCGGCTTCGCCCTGGATGCCTGCATCACCGGCGAGGGTTTCTTCCAGGTCATGGACCCCGACGGCAACATCTACTTCACCAAGGCGGGTATGCTGGACATCGACCCCGCCACCGGCGCCCTGGTGGACTCCAACGGTAACTTCGTCCTGGGCACCAGCGCCACCGAAGGGAAGCTTAACAGCAGCCAGCCGGGACAGGAGAAGATCTTCATTACTGTAAACTCGGTCCAGGCCAGCACCGCCAAGGTGGAAAAACAGATCGCAGGCAAGACCCTGAAGATTGAATCCACCGAGGAGACAAAAGAAGCCAACGTCAGCTTCGCTTTCAGTAAGTCCAGCAGTATGCCGGATGGTCAGAAAATCAAGGCCATTATGGACAGCACGACTAGTGTCATCCAGCTTCAGCTCAACGCCAATGAAACGTTTGCGAATATGGCTGAGCTGCAAAAAGCCATCAACGATGCTATTACCGATACCTACGGCGGAAAGCACCCTGCCGGCGACTTTAAGTTTTCTGTTGACCCAGATCCATTCGTTGACGCGGACGGAAAAGCCCAGACCCTCACAGGCGCAGAAATCGTTGATGCCGCAGCCTCTGAATATGAGGGTGGCGGAATTGAAGAGTCTACCGTAAATGGCGAAGGCTGGGCAAATGGGTTCAAATTTGTTGAAACTGGTATAAAGTTTACCGGCACCGGCGCAATGAAGATGGATGTTAAAGTAACTGCGGATACTACAGCGACACCACCGGTGCCGGGTTACATTGAGGTTACAATGACAGATGGCGCAGGCCAAACCTATGTGGGCGTTATCACAAAGGACCGTGCAGTTGCTTCCAGTGGTGGGTCCTCCCTGCTGCTGAAAAGAGGTACAGTGACAAACGGTGTTGTTAAGCCAGACGCGAATGCAGATACCAATGACACCATCACGATCAATTATCCGAACATCAGTGAGTTTGGCAACTATGATAGCAAAACAGGGGTGTTCAGCAATCCAAAAACCTTTACCACACAGAACATCGGCACCGCTACCGCCTCCGCCCCCACCAAGAAACTGGGCTGGGGCAAAAGCACCCTGACCCTGGAGGGCGGCACCGAGTTCCACACCCAGGACGTCTCGAACCTTACCGGCATCGGCATCGGGGCCGACGGCACCATCACCGGCACCTCCGATGCGGGCCTCCAGATCCTGGGCCGCATCGACCTGGCCACCTTCGGCAACGCCAAGGGTCTTGCCCAGGCGGGTAACAGCTACTTCACCGCCACCTCCAACTCCGGCCCGGTGAAGCTGGCTATCGCCGGGGAGCAGGGCACCGGGGCCATCCGCAACTCCGCCCTGGAAATGTCCAACGTGGACCTGGCCCAGGAGTTCTCCGACATGATCGTCACCCAGCGCGGCTTCCAGGCCAGCTCCCGGATGATTACCGTCTCCGACACCATGCTGGAGGAACTTATCAACCTCAAGCGTTAAATCCGCCATCTGCAACTCCTTTTTGTTCCCCGGCGGGCGGCCCTGTTCCGGAATGGGGCCGCCCCCGGAGGAATGGGGAGATCCGGTGATCTTCTCATTCCTCCGGCAGACGGGGCCGGGTTCTTTTACCTGAAATCCATCCCAAAAACTGTCCCGGCCAACCGGGGCAGGTCTGAAACAAAACAAAAACAAGGGGGATCACCTAATGATTATCGTCAGCGACCTGAGAGGGGACGAATTCACCCTCAACTGTGACCTCATTGAGACCATCTCCGAAAACCCCGATACCACCATGCGCCTGACAAACGGCAAAGTTTACATCGTCCGGGAGTCCATGCGGGAGGTTATCAAGCGCACCATTGAGTACCACCGCATGATTAACCAGGGCATCGACAGTATGTAAGGGAATTTGCTACGTCTAAGTAAAGGCAGGGAAAGTAACAGCTATGGATATTATGTCAGTTGCCGGGTGGCTGCTCGGTATCGCGCTTATTATCTTTGGTATCACATTTGATAAGGGGGATCCCGCTGCGGGGGTTGGCGCAAGATTTATTTTCACCAACCTCGGCAACTTCTTCGACGCACCCAGCGTCGCCGTGGTGCTGGGCGGTACCTTCGCCGGGCTGATGGTGGCTTTCCCCCTCAACTGCTTTGCCAAAATCCCCCGGCACCTAAAGATTATGATTATGCCCGCCAAGTACCGTCCCCAGGATTACATAAGCCAGATCGTGGACCTGGCCACCGAGGCCCGTGTCAACGGTCTCTTGTCCTTGGAAGGAAAGCTGAACGAGACCAAGGACGAGTTCCTGAAAAGCAGCATGATGCTGGTGGTGGACGCCGTGGAGCCGGATAAGGTCAAGACCCTTCTCCAGACCGAGCTGGACTATTTGGACGAACGCCACGCCCAGGACCGGGCCTTCTACGATAAGGCCGCCTCCTTCGCCCCGGCCTTCGGTATGATTGGTACCTTGATGGGTCTGGTCAACCTCCTCAAACAGCTTTCCGACCCGGACGCCATCGCCCCGGCTATGGCCCTGGCTCTGATCACCACCTTCTACGGCTCCATTCTGGCCAACCTGATCTTCCTGCCCATCTCCAACAAGCTGAAGGTCCGCCACGAGGAGGAGTACCTTTGCAAGATGATCGTGGCCGAAGGGGTGCAGTCCATCCAGGCCGGTGATAACCCCCGGTTTATCGAGGAGAAGCTGACCAACCTGATCCCCGGCGTTCTGGCCAAGAAGATGGGCGGCGGCGGCGATAAGGGTAAGGGTAAGGAGAAATAACAAACCGCCCATCGCCTAGGGAAAGGAGGCAGACATCGTGGCGAAAAAACCAAGAGAAGAAGGCGCCAGCAACGAATGGATGAATACCTATTCCGACCTTGTAACGCTGCTTATGTGCTTCTTCGTTCTACTGTTCAGTATGTCCTCGGTGGACGCCGAGAAATGGGAGCTGCTGGTGGAAGCCCTGGCCGGGTCGGATGAGACCAAGCTGGTCGTCGACCCCAGCGCCAACCCCGGCGACGATATGCCCCCGGGGAACCCGGGGCAGGGCGGGGAGGGCCTGACCGTTGCCCCCGTCAGCGGCGACCCCAAGGACCTCCAGGATTTTGACGAGCTGTTCGATTTCCTCCAGAAGTACGTGGAGGAAAAGGGCCTTTCGGAATCCATCGAAGTGATGAAGAGTGGGGACAACGTGGTCTACATCCGCTTCCGCAACAGCATCTTCTTCCAGCCGGATAAGGGGAACCTCCTAAACGAGGCCAAGGAAATCCTGAATTACCTTGGGGAATGCCTGGTGGCGGTGGAGGACCAGATCTACGTGGTCAGCATCAACGGCCATACCGCCGACGTTCAGACCCCCGGGGTCTACGTGGTCTCCGACTGGCTTCTCTCCGGAGAGCGCGCCAGCCAGGTGGCCAAGTACCTGGATGAGGAGATGCACTTCACCCCCTCGAAGCTCCGGCCCATGGGGTACGGCAAAAACTTCCCCATCGCCGACAACACCACCCCGGAGGGGCGGGAACAGAACCGCCGGGTGGATATGACCATCGTCCGGGATACCGGCAGCACCGGCGACGTAGAGCAGCAGCTGGCCAGTCTCTTTGACCCCGCGCAGTTCCCCAAGACCGGCGGAGCCACCGACCTGTTCTCACCCGAAGCATGATGCAAAAAGACAATAGAGAGACATCCAGCCGGCCCAGGCCGGGAAGTAAGGAGTGAGATAGATTGCCGGAACAGTTATCCCAAAGCCAGATCGATGCGCTGCTCAAAAAGATGGCCTCCGGCGGGGAAGACGTCCAGGAGGAAAAACAGAAGATAAAGGAATACGACTTCAAATCCCCGAAGAAGTTTACCAAAGAGCAGCTTAAGGCCATGGATGGCCTTTACGAGACCTTTTCCCGGATGCTCGCCTCCTTCTTTTCCGGGCTGCTGCGTACCGTCTGCGAAATCACCGTCGTTCAGATAGAAGAGCAGCGGTACTACGAATACAATAACGCCCTGCCCGACACAGCCCTGGTGGGGTTGGTGGAAATGCGGCCGGAAAACAAACGCTATGAGGGCAGTACCTTTATCCTGGATATGTCTACCTCGGTGGGGTTCTACCTGGTGGACCGGGTGTTGGGTGGACCGGGAAGCGGATTTAATCTGAGCCGGGATTACACCGACATCGAAATTGCCATCCTGACCAATATCATCGACAAGATCACCCAGCGCCTCCAGGAGACCTGGCAGAACAACCTCCCCATCTCCGCCAACCTGGCGGAGATCCAAACCAACGCCCGTCTCCTCCAGGTCTTTGCCCCGGAGGATGTGGTCCTCATCGTCATCCTCAACGTTAAACTGGGCCAGGTGGAGGGGAACCTGAACATCTGTATGCCGGCGGAATTTTTGGAATCGGTAATGCACACCTTCAGCCTTCGCTATGCCCGCCCCGCCAAGCATCAGGACCGGGACAAGGAAGAGCAGAAGAAGCGCATCATCCTGGAAAACGTCTGCGAATCGGATATGGAAATCCGGGTCATCTTCGACCAGTTCCAGCTGGAACTCCAGGAGATCATGCAGCTCCAGCCCGACGATGTGATCCCGCTGTCCAAGCGGGTGGACAGCGACGTATTGGTTACGGTGGATAAAATCCCCTGGTTTACAGCCAAGCTGGGCCAAACAAAAAAGAAAAAGGCGATCCGCCTGAACGATATTTTAAGTGGAGATGAGGTTGTTTAATGGCAGAGGAGAAAGTAGCAGAACAGGTTCTCAACAGCCTGGAAATTGATACCATTGGAGAGATCCTAAACATTAGCATGGGCTCCGCCGCCACAGCGGTCTCCACCCTGTTGGGCAAGGCGGTGAACATTTCCACCCCCACGGTGGAGGTGCGGAATTTCAGCAGCATGGACTATGCCGGTTTGGAGCCGGCGGTCCTGGTAAAGATCAATTACGTGGAGGGCCTTTCCGGTTCCAACGTCATCATTTTCCGCCAGCGGGATATGCAGGTCATCCTGAACCTCCTAATGGGCAACGACGAGCCCCCCAGCGATGACTTTGTTTTCGACGAGCTGAGCATGAGCGCCGCCTGCGAAGTGATGAACCAGATGATGGGCGCTTCGGCTACGGCCCTTTCCGAATTTCTGGGGATGGTGGTAAACATTTCCACCCCGGAGGCCAATGTGGTGGATTCCGACAGCACCTACCGGGATGCCGTAGGGGTCCAGGAGGGAGACGAGATCATTTCGGTCTCCTTCCAGATGAGTATTGCAGACGTTATGGACACCAACTTCGCCAGCATTATGGATTGCAGCCTGGCCAAGGAGATGGTCCAGAACGTCATGGGGGACACCGGCTCGATAGCGGAACCGGAGCCTGCCCCAGCGCCTGCTCCGGCTCCCGCGCCGGTGCCGGAGATTCCCCAGTCCCCGGCCTACCCGGCCCAGCCTGCGGCCCCGGTGCCCCAGGCTCCGCCGCCGGCCCCTGCCGCGCCTGCTCCCCAGGCGCCCCCGCCGGGCTACCCCCCGGAGGCGGCCCAGGGACAGTACCCGGGGTATCCCCCCTACTACGGCGGGTATCCGGGGTATCCCCCCTACCCCTATCCCCAGCAGCCGGGGTACCCTCCCCAGGGCCAGCAGGGACAGCAGGTGTACCATCAGCCCCCCCTCAATGTCCAGAACACCCAGTTCCCACAGTTCAATGTCCAAAACTCCCCCGCCCCCAACGTCAACGGCAACATGGACCTCCTGATGGGGGTATCCCTGGACGTCACGGTGGAGATCGGTTCCGCCAAGCGGAAGATCAAAGAGGTTATCGAGTTTGGACAGGGCACCGTTATCGAGCTGAACAAGCAGGCCGGGGCCCCGGTGGATATTGTGGTCAACGGCAGGCTTTTGGCCCGGGGCGACGTAGTGGTTATCGACGACAACTTCGGTGTTCGCATCACCGAGATCATCGGCACACGGGAGCTGCTGGAAAGCCTCAAGGAAGAAAATCTGTGACCCCCGTGGGATAGTCCCACTGAGATACAGGGCCGGACGGCCCGGAAAGAGATTGAATCGCAAAAGGAGACGGAACCATGGGTAAAAAGATCATGCTTGTAGACGACGCGGCATTCATGAGAATGACCATCAAGAACACCCTGACCAAGGCGGGGTACACCGAACTGGTGGAGGCCGGCGACGGCCAGCAGGCGGTGGAGACCTACGACAAGGAACATCCCGATCTGGTCATTATGGACATCACCATGCCCAACATGGACGGCATCCAGGCCCTTCAGGCCATCAAAGGCAAGGACGCCGGCGCCAAGGTGGTCATGTGTTCCGCCATGGGCCAGGAGGCCATGGTGGTGGAGGCCATCCGGCTGGGGGCCATGGACTTTATCGTAAAGCCCTTTAAGCCCGACCGCATCCTCCAAACCGTCCAGAAGATCCTGGGATAAGCCCCAATGGAAAATAGTCCAAGCCCGGGGGTGGAGATGCTCCAAAGCCCGGTGTCGGCGGTGATCTCCCTGTTGGGAGGGCTGCTCCTTTTTGTCCTGGTGCTGCTGCTGGCCTGGTTTTGTACCCGGTGGCTGGGCGGCTACTACCGGGCCAGAGGAGGGCAGGCCGGTACCGTGCAGGTGCTGGAACGCACCGCCATCGGCCCCGACCGCACCCTGATGGTGGTCCGGGCCGGGGAGCGGGTATGGCTTTTGGGGGTCACCCCCCAGAACATCACCCCCATTGGGGAACTCTCCCCTGACGCCTACCCGGAGGAGGCCGCCCCGGAGGCCCTCCCGGGACCGATGGAGTTTTCCGCGGCCCTTCGGGACGCCGTGCAGAAGTGGGCCCCGGGAAGAAAGCAGGAAGAACGTGGGAACAAGGATGAATGAGATCTCCAAAAAGAAAAAAGAGCTTCGCCGCCAGGTAAAGCGGTTCGCCCTCTCTTTGGGGCTCACGGTGGTTTTGACCATCCTTTGCTCGGTGACCGCCTACGCCGCTTCGGTGACGGTGGATCTGGGTTCCGGGGATGGGACGGCGGCCTCCTTTGGGGTGCTGGAAGCCCTGCTTCTGGTGACCCTTTTGGCCCTGGCCCCCTCCCTGCTGATGATGATGACCAGCTTCACCCGGATCATCATTGTTCTGTCCTTCCTCCGAAACGCCCTGGGGACCCAGCAGTCCCCCCCCAACCAGGTACTGGTGGGGCTGGCCCTCTTCCTTACCTTGTTCATCATGTGGCCCACCTTTTCGGAGATCAACGAGGTGGCATACCAGCCCTACCGGGATGGGGAGCTGACCATGGAGGAGGCCCTGGACCGGGCCGAGACCCCCATCAAGGGGTTTATGATCCGCCAGGTCTACTCCAACGACCTCAACCTTTTCCTCACCATCCAGAACCAGCGCACCGACCGGCAGATCACCATGCCGGACACCCAGGAGGGGCTGCTGGAGCTGGATATGGCCATTGTGGTGCCGGCCTTTATCACCAGTGAGCTGAAACGGGCCTTTACCATCGGCTTCCTCATCTTCATCCCCTTCCTGATTATCGACATGGTGGTGTCCAGCACCCTTATGTCTATGGGAATGGTGATGCTCCCCCCCTCTATGATCTCCCTGCCCTTTAAGATTATGATGTTCGTCCTGGTGGACGGCTGGGGCCTGACAGTAAGCACCCTGGTACAGGGGTTCCATTAGGGACGCAGTCCCACGACCGCTGGTTTTCCCCGGCGGTTTCCATTTCCGCAAAAAGAAGGAAGGTGAAGCCATGACCCAGGGAGACGTGCTGGCCATCCTCCAGGATTCCCTCCTGGTGGCCCTCAAGCTGGCCGCCCCCATGCTGGTGGCAAGCATCGCCATCGGCTTGGTCATTGCCATCTTCCAGGCGGCCACCCAGATCCACGAACAGACCCTTACCTTTGTCCCCAAGGTCCTGGTCATCGCCCTTTTGCTCATCATAATGGGCTCCTGGATGATGACCCTGATGAATGACCTGGTGCAGCGTCTGTTCCAGATCATGACGAGGCTGTAGCAGATGCTGGGATTTGCCGACATCTCTATGAACTCCGCCGCGTGGCTGCTGGTCTTTGCCCGAATGGGGGGCCTGCTGGGGATGAACCCCCTCTTTGCCAGGCGGAACGTCCCTTCGGTGATCCGGGCGGGGCTTACCTTTCTTCTCACCGCCCTCATCGCCCCGGGGATCGTTGTCACCGGTGTAACCGCCAACAACTCCCTTCAGCTGGCGGTATCCATGCTGGGGGAGCTGTTTGTAGGCTTTGCCTGCGGCTATGTGTTCCAGATCTACTACTACCTGCTGTTTTTCGCCGGGGACCTGATGGACACCCACTTCGGAATGTCTATGGCAAAAGTCTTTGACCCCGGCAGCAGCATCCAGATGTCGGTGTCCAGCACCTTTCTGAACATCCTCCTGATGCTGTACCTGTTTGTCACCGACAGCCACCTTTTGATGATCCGCATTTTCGCCGATTCCTTCCAGGTGCTGCCGGCAGGGACCTTTACCTTTTCCCAGGACAGCGCGAAATTTTTCATTAACCTGTTTCTCTCCACCTTCTCCCTGGCCATCCGGCTGGTGCTGCCCTTTATGGCGGCGGAGTTTGTACTGGAGCTTTCCATGGGGGTGCTGATGAAGCTGATTCCCCAGATCCATATTTTCGTTATCAACATCCAGTTTAAGATGCTCCTGGGCCTTATCCTGCTCCTGGCCTTTGCCGGTCCCGTAGCCTCCTTTGTCGACAACTATATGCTCTTGATGCTGCAAAACCTGCAATACGCCTTCTCGGCGTTCCTGCCCCCGGTGGGATAGTCTCCAGTGTTTTATTGGGGTCATGGCCGGGGAATGCCGGACGGCGTTGCACGGCCATAAACACAGGTTCACAATAAAGGGGGGATGGAGCCGTGGCCGGTGAGAAGACCGAAAAGGCGACACCCAAACGAAAACAGGACGAACGAAAAAAAGGTAACGTCTTCCAAAGCCGGGAGATCGGGGTGGTATTCACCCTGCTGGCCTCCTTCTACGGCCTCAGCTTTTTGGGGCCCTACCTCCTTCGGGCCATCCAGTGGAGCATCCAGACCTTTTTCAACCAGGCGGCAGTGCTGGACCGGCTGGGGGAATCCGACCTCAGCCGGCTGTTCTTCTGGGCCTGCGGGGTGTTTCTTATCACCGCAATGCCCATGCTCCTTATCAGCTCCTTTGTTTCCATCCTGGCCACGGTGGCCCAGACCCGGGGGCTCTTTACCATGAAAAGCGCTGCCCCCAAGTTCAGCCGTCTGAACCCCATTGAGGGGTTCAAAAAGATGTTCTCTCTCCGGGGGATCATCGAACTCCTGAAATCCCTTGCCAAGATCATCGTCCTGGGGTATATCATCTGGCTCCAGTTCCGGGACGAATTTTGGTCCTTTCCCAGGCTTATCGATATGGAGCCCCTCCAGGCCATGGCCTTTACCGGAAACATGGTGCTGGAGATCGCAAAATCCGCTGCTCTCGTCATGGTCTTTGTGGCCGCCGCCGACTACTTTTACCAGTGGTGGGACTACGAAAAGAACCTGCGGATGAGCAAGCAGGAACTGAAAGAAGAGTACAAACAGACTGAAGGCGACCCCCAGGTAAAGGGGAAGATCCGGGAGCGCCAGCAGGCCCAGGCCCGCCAGCGTATGATGCAGAAGGTCCCGGGAGCCGATTTGGTCATCAGAAACCCCACCCACTACGCCGTGGCCATCCAGTACGATCCGGAGCGGAACAACGCCCCGGTGGTGGTGGCCAAGGGTGCGGACAGCCTGGCCCTGCGGATTGTCGCAGTAGCCGAGGAAAACGGCGTCTTTGTGACCGAAAACAAACCGCTGGCTCGCGGTCTTTACGAGGCGGTGGACCTGGACCGGGAAATCCCGGACCGCTTCTACCAGCCTGTTGCCGAGCTGCTGGCGTTCGTTTATAGCCTGAAGAAGAAGGAACTGAAGTAGATTGAAGCTGTTTAACAATGCCATTTCCGCCATGGTGGTGGGCGTGATCTTCCTTATCATCGTACCCCTTCCCACCTGGCTTTTGGACTTCATGTTCATCACAAACCTGAGCCTTTCCTTTGTCATCCTCCTTACCACCATGTACATCCGCAGGGCCCTGGACTTCTCTATCTACCCCTCTATCCTCCTGATCACCACCCTCTTCCGCCTGGCCCTGAACATCTCCTCCACCCGAAGCATCCTCAGCAACCAGGGCTACGCCGGCGAGGTGGTCAAGACCTTTGGTGAGTTCGTCATCCGCGGCGACGTGGTGGTAGGTCTTGTCATCTTCCTTATCATCGTCCTGGTCCAGTTCCTGGTCATTACCAAGGGCTCCGAACGTGTGGCCGAGGTCTCCGCCCGGTTTACCCTGGACGCCATGCCCGGTAAGCAGATGGCCATTGACGCAGACCTCAGTTCCGGCCTCATTGACGAGCAGACCGCCCGGCAGCGCCGCAGCGACATCCAGCGGGAAGCGGACTTCTTCGGTTCCATGGACGGTGCTTCCAAGTTCGTCAAGGGCGACGCCATTATGTCCCTGGTGACCACCTTCATCAACCTGGTGGGCGGCATCATCGTGGGCTTTATGGACCACGTGGGTACCTTCGGGGAGATTATGCAGGTCTACTCCACCGCCACGGTAGGCGACGGCCTCATGTCCCAGGTTCCGGCCCTCCTTATCTCGGTGGCCACCGGTATGATCGTCACCCGGTCCGCCTCGGAGAACAACCTCAACGAGGACGTCATCCACCAGTTTACAAGCCAGCCCATGGTCCTTATTATGACCTCCCTGGCTATGGTCTGCCTCTGCTTCATCGGGTTCCCCATTCCCCAGGTCCTTACCCTGGCCGCCATGCTCATGGGGCTGGGGGTCGTCCTTCTGCGGAGCCAGAGGAAGGCGGCGATCGTTGCCGCCGAGGGCCCCGCCATCAAGGAGGAGGTCACCAGCGAAGCGGACTTCTACAAAAACATCGACAACGTCTACGGCCTCCTCAATGTGGACCAGATCTCCATGGAGTTCGGTTACAGCCTCATCCCCTTGGTGGATGAAAACAGCGGCGGCAGCTTTGTGGACCGGGTGGTCATGTTCCGGAAGCAGTTCGTCCAGGAGATGGGCCTGGTCTTCCCCTCGGTCCGCCTCAAGGACAGCGGCCAGCTGAACCCCAACCAATATTCCATCAGCATCAAAGGGGAGCAGGTGGCCCAGGGGGAGGTTCTGGTGGACCACTACCTGGCCCTGGCCCCCGATCCGGAACACGACAACCTGGAGGGCATCGAGACGGTGGAACCGGCCTTCGGCATCGCCGCCAAATGGATCAGCGAGGACCGCCGGGTCAAGGCGGAGCTGGCGGGGTACACCCTCATCGATCCCACCTCGGTTATCATCACCCACCTTTCCGAGGTCATCAAAAACCACGCACACGAGCTGCTCAGCCGCCAGGAGGTGGGGAACATCCTGGCCAACCTCCGGCGGACCAACGAGGCCCTGGTCAACGACACCATCCCCGCTATCATCACGGTGGGCACCCTTCAGAAGGTCCTTTGCAGCCTCCTCCGGGAGGGGGTCCCCATCCGGGACATCGAGACCATTCTGGAGACCCTGGCCGACTACGGCGCCACCGTCAAGGATATGGATATGCTTACCGAGTATGTCCGCCAGTCCCTGAAACGGGCCATCACCCACCGCTTCGCCGAGGCGGGCCAGCTGAAGGTCATCAGCCTGGACGCCGGCATCGAGAACCAAATCATGGGCTCGGTGAAACGGCTGGATACCGGCTCCTACCTGGCCCTGGACCCCCAGACCATCCAGGGCATCATCACCGCAGCCACCCGGGAGATCGACAAGATCAAGGACATCGTCACGGTGCCCATTATCCTCACCTCTCCCATCGTTCGGATCTACTTCAAAAAGCTGGTGGATCAGTTCTATCTGGGGGCCACGGTGCTGTCCTTTAACGAGATTGATACCGATGTAAAGATCCAGGCCCTGGGGAATATCGTACTGCCCCAGGCGTGACAAGAGTTTCTAAAGAAAGGAGGTCCGGGACCAAATGGCGACAGAAGCATTGGAACTGGAGGAGCAGCTTTCCGGGAATATCCCGCTCCAGGACGACCCGGAACTCCTGATGCGGCGCTACAAGGAGACCGGCGACCTGGAGATCCGGAACCAACTGGTGATGTACTACAGCTACATTGCCAAGTCGGTTGCGGTAAAGATGAGCAGCACCTTCCACAAATACGCCACCGTAGAGGAGATGGTCAACCACGGCGCCATCGCCCTCATCGACAGCCTGGAACGGTTTGACCCCGACCAGGGGGTGAAGTTTTCCACCTACGCCTTTACCAAGGTCCGGGGGGCCATCATCGATTACGTCAGAAAGCAGGATTGGCTCCCACGGCGGGTGCGCCAGACCGACATCCTCATCACCAAAGCGGAGGAACAGCTTACCGGGGAACTGGGCCGTCCCCCCACCAGGGAGGAGATGGCAAAGCGGCTGGGGATGTCCCTGCAAAAGTACGACAAATGCGTCTTTGAAATGTCCGGGGAGAGTATGTATTCCTTTGAGGCCCTTCTGGCGGCCCCGGTTCAGATGAACCACGTCCGCCTTCAGGAGGACGACCTGGGGCCCGAAGAACAGGTGGACGAACAGGAACTCCGCCAGGAGCTGGCCCAGGCCATCGACGAGCTGGGGGAGCAGGAGCGAACCGTCCTTTCCCTGTACTACTACGAGGAACTGACCATGAAGGAGATCGGCCAGGTGATGGGAGTCAGCGAACAGCGCATCGGCCAGATCAACCGCAAGCTGATAAAAAAACTAAGGGCCCGGATGATGGGCTACATGAAAGGATGAGGAGAAGATGCTGAGAGGTTTTTACACTGCGGCCTCGGGGATTCTGACCAACGAGAGGACGCTGAATGTCCTCACCAACAACATGGCCAACGCCAAGACCCCGGGCTTTCGGGCAAGCCGGGTGGTGACCACCACCTTCGACCACGAGCTGCTGACCCGGATCGAGGGGTACAACACCGGGCGGATCGGCGTGGGCAGCCCCATGCGCCGGGTGGAGGACGTTCTGGTGAACTTCAACCCCAATTCCCTGGAGGAGACCGGAAGCCCCTACGACATGGCCCTGGACGGCCTGGGTTACTTCAACATCCAGGACGAGGAGGGAAACCAGTTTTTGACCCGAAACGGCGCCTTTGAACTCAACGACGAGAACCAGCTGGTTCTCACCGCCGGCGGCTTCGTCATGGGGGAGAAAGGGATTATCGAGCTGGCCACCTCCGACTTTACGGTGGAATACGACGGCACCATCTACGACGCCCGGGGCAAGAAGGTGGATAAGCTGCTCCTCACCATCCCCCCGGAGGGCACCGAGATTGAGCAGACCCGCAACGGTCTTTTCACCGTGGCGGATATGGAGGCCAACCTCCCGGTGGATCCCGGCACCAACGTCATCCAGGGGTATTTGGAGCGCAACAACATCGACCTCAACCAGGAGTACGCCATGGTCATGGAGGCCCAGCGGGCCTTCCAGTCCTGTTCCAGCGCCCTCCAGATTATCGACCGTATCGACCAGAAAGCCGCCCAGCAGATTGCGGCTTTGTGATAAAGCACCATAGGCAGCCGGGGGAGGAGTTATTCAGCCGGCGGCTGCCTAGGAAAGGATCGTGATGCAATGAAGATAGCGTTTTACAATGGTGTGTCCGGCATGATGTCCTACCAGGAGGCGATGAACCGCATCTCCCACAATGTGGCCAACAGCGGGACCATCGGCTTCAAGCCGGACCAGTCGGTTTTTTCCGACCTCCTCTACACCCGGATGGCGGTAAACACCGAAAACGAACCCCTCACCGGCCACGGGGTCAAAATTGAGGACACCCGCCTGGTCTACCGCCAGGGTCCGGTGCTGCAAAGCGGCGAAAAGCTGGACTTTGCCCTTATGGGGGACGGTTTCTTTGCGGTAAAGCGGCCCAGCGGCGAGACCGAATACACCCGGGCAGGGGCCTTTGACATCAGCATCGAGGGCAGCAAGGGCTACCTGGTCACCGGGGACGGCTCCCATGTTCTGGACGGACGGGGGCGGGCCATTGAACTGACCCGGGAGACCGCCGACGGCTCCTTTGATCTGGACGACCTGAAGGACAAGATCGGTATTTACGATTTCCCCAACCCCTACGGGCTGGAGCATTCCAACGGCGTCTGCTTTAAGGAGACCGGATCTTCGGGAAAGGCCAAGGCCATCACCCAGGGAAAGACCACCTACGAAGGCCGGATTTACGACCTGCGCCAGATGGCCCTGGAGCAGTCCGCCGTAGAATTGGGGGACGAGATGGTAAACGTTATCACCAGCCAGCGGGCCTTCCAGCTTAACGCCCGGATGGTCCAGACCGCGGACGAATTGGAGCAGGTTATCAACAATCTGCGCTAAAAAAGAGAGGAGGTAATTATCAGTGGCGCTGCATGACTACAACGAGCTAAACGATATGCACATCGACGCCCTCCGTGAAATCGGCAATATCGGTTCCGGCAACGCGGCCTCCTCCCTGGCAATGATGCTGGCAGTCCAGGTGGATATTTCGGTGCCTGTGGTGCGAATCCTGGACTACGAGCAGGTAATGGACGAACTGGGCGGCCCGGAGCAGATGATTGTGGGCCTGCTCCTCTGCCTGGATGGGGACGTCAACGGCATGATTATGTTCCTCCTGCACCAGGAGTTTGCCAACAAGCTTCTGGAGTCCCTTCTGGGGGAGGATCCTCCGGACGTAGGGGCCCAGGGAGAGATCAACGAGATGGCCTACTCCGCCCTTCAGGAGGTGGCCAACATCATGGCGGCCTCCTACGTCAACGCCATCGGTTCTCTTACCGACCTGAACATCAATATTTCGGTGCCCTCAATGTGCGTGGATATGCTGGGGGCCATCCTCAGTGTACCTGCCATCCACTACGCCAACATCAGCGATAAGATGATCTTCATTGAGGACAAGTTCAGCGGAGAAAATTTGGAAACACCGAATCACATTTTGCTCATCCCCGACGTGGAGTCGCTGGGGAAAATTATGGATAGGCTGGGGATAGAATTATGAGTGCGACGATCAAGGTCGGGATCTCCGATCTGAATGTTGCCCGTTCTCCGGACATCGTGATGACCTACGCTTTGGGTTCCTGCGTGGGGATCTGCCTGTACGATCGCGGAAAGAAGATCGCCGGGCTTTCCCACATTATGCTGCCTGACAGCACGGCCACCCACGGAGCGGTCCAGGTGGCCCGCTTCGCGGATACGGCCATTCCGCTGCTGGTGCAGAAGATGACAGCCATGGGAGCAAATAAGCGCGCCCTGACGGCAAAGATCGCCGGAGGCGCAAGGATGTTTGCTACAGGGGGCCCCAACAGCTCCCTTTCCAACATCGGCCAAAGGAACGTCCAGGCGGTAAAAGCAGCCCTGGCAAAGCTGGGCATCCCTATCATCGCGGAGGACACTGGGAAAGATTACGGACGGACCCTGTACTTTTACGCCGAGGATGGTGTGATGCAGATTAAATCCGCCAAATGCGGTGAGTGGAAGTTCTGACGGTGGGGCAGGACCGCGCCCCAAAAAGAAAAAGAGAGTCTTTCTTTTATCGTGGGAAAGGATAAAAGAAAGGCTCTTTTTTGTGGTTTTACGCCCCGGTCCCCAACCGGAGGGGGCGGCTTATTCCAGGTTCAGCTGGGTGGTCAGCAGGTGCCGGGCCAGGAGGAAGGTCCCCACGGCGGTGGCCAGGTCGGCGACCAGAACAAAGCTCCATACGCCGGTAAGGAAATCCCCCATCTGGCGGGCAAAAAGGAGCAGCTCCGGGGTGGACATGAAAAGCTCCAGCTCCGACACACCGGAGGCCAGTATGGGGAAGAGGGCCCCCATCAAAAGGGATGCCGCCGTTCCAATCACCATGGTAATGGCGGCGTAGGAAGCCAGGGCAGCCAAGACCTTGTGCCGTCTTACCGTGTGCCCCATGGCCATAGCGGCATAGAGAAGGAAGAGACCGCCAAAGCCGTTGACAAAAAATTCTATCACCAGCACAGGCCGCAGAACAGGCGGGAAGATGCTGCGAAGCATCTGGTGGATCAGACTCCAGGAATCCGGGGGGATCTGGGCCAGCTGGTAGCGAATGGCCGACACCATCCGGGGATGCCAAAGGAGGATGAGAATGGCAGCGGCGATCATCAGGACGGTGGCAATGCTCCACAGAAAAGCGGAAACCGCCTTGGCCCAAAGGAGATCCCCGGCAGTCACCGGGAGGGTAAACATCAAGTAGCCTTCATCCCCCAAAAGGCTTTTCCAAAAGCGCTGAAGGGTGATAATAAAGTGGACCACCAGGGCCCCCAGCATCACCAGGATATAAAAGAAGATGACAAAGGTAGCCAGGGTCCCCAAAAGCTGCCCCATAGCGTCGCTTCTGCCGATGGAGGCGCCGACACTGAAGCGCTGCGGCTCCGAGACCACCACCCAGGGCATCTGCCACAGGGAGAGCCGCCCCAACAGGGCGGAGACCGCCATCACCAGGAAAAGGGGCAGATAGAGCCGCGCTGTGGCCATGAGTTCATATTTAATAAGTTTCCGTTTCATTCTGTGACCCCCTAACATTTGTACAGTTCCCGGAAGAGTTCATCCAGGGAGCGGCCCCGTTCCTCACGGAGCTGTTCCGCCGGGGCGCAGAGGCCCAGCTTCCCATATCCGAGAAAGACCACGTCGTCCAGCACCTGCTCCACGTCCCGGATCAGGTGGGTGGAGAGAAGGACGGTGGCGTCCTCCCGATAGTTGCCGATGATGGCGCTGAGGATGAAGTCCCGGGCCGCCGGGTCCACCCCGCCGATGGGTTCATCCAAAAGGTAAAGGTCCGCCTGGCGGCTCATCACCAGGATCAGCTGCACCTTCTCCTTGGTGCCTTTGGACATGGTTTTCAGGCGGTCCAGGTGGCTGATCTCCAAACGGTAAAGCATTTCCCGGGCCTTTTGCAGGTCAAAGTCCTGGTAGAAGTCGGAAAAGAGGCTGAGAACATCCTCCACCCGCATCCAGTCGTTAAGGTAGGTTCGTTCCGGCAGGTAGGAGACGATTTTTTTGGTCTCCCGCCCAGGGGCCTTGCCGCAAACCAAAAGCTCCCCTGCCGAAGGGGTCAGCAGCCCCGCCGCCATCTTGATAAGGGTGGTTTTTCCGCTGCCATTGGGGCCCAAAAGGCCCACGATCCGTCCCCGTCCAATGGACAGGTCCACCTCGTCCAAGGCCCGCACCGAGCCGTAGATCTTGGAAAGCTGCCGGCACTCCAGGACCGGGGACTCCCGTTCATTCACTTCCATTTTTGCTGCCTCCCTTGCTTTGCTGCTCCACCTGATGGTGGACAAACTGCAAAATTTCCTCTCCTGCGAACCCCAGGTTCTCCATCCGGGCCAGGAACCTTCCGGTTTCCTCCCGGGCCATCTGGCGCCCCGCCTCCCGGATCAGGGTCTCGTCCTGGGTGACGAACCGTCCGCTGGTGCGCTGGGCATAAAGGAGACCGCTTCCCTCCAGTTCGGTAAGGGCCCGCTGCATCGTGTTAGGATTTACCGCGGCCTCAGCTGCCAACTCCCGGACGCTGGGCAGCCGTTCCCCGGCCTGGTAGGCTCCGGTGACGATGCCCAGGCGAAGCTGCTCCACCAGCTGAAGCCAGATGGGTCGGTCCCCTGATAGATCCCAGTTCATCCCTTGACCTTCTTTCTGTATTATTGTACTAGTCGACTAATACAATAATACACCGTTTTTTTGGGATGTCAAGAGGGGGACAGAAAAAATTTCCCCCCTCGGCCGCCCCAAATTTCCGCCCTGGAGTTGACAATTCCATCCCTTTCCCTTATCATTAGTAGGAAATTTCAAAAGGAGATCTATGTATGAAACGAGAAAGTTTTGGTTCCCGTCTGGGATTCCTCCTGGTCAGCGTCGGCTGTGCCGTGGGAATCGGCAATGTCTGGAAGTTCCCCTATGTTACAGGGGAAAACGGCGGCGGTATCTTTGTGCTGTTTTACCTGCTGTTCCTCCTTATTATGGGCGTGCCTGTGCTGACAATGGAATTGGCCGTGGGCCGGGCCAGCCGGAAAAGCGCCGTCCAGGGCTACCAGGCCCTGGAACCCAAAGGGAGCCGGTGGCATATCCATGGCTGGTTCTGCGTCTTGGGCTGTACCCTGCTGATGATGTACTATACCACCGTTTCCGGGTGGATGCTGGGCTATTTTGTTAAGTTTGCCGCCGGCAGCTTCTCCGGCCTGGAAGGCGCCGCCGTGGATGGCGTCTTCTCCGCCATGCTGGCCAGCCCCGGGGAGATGTCCCTGTGGATGGCAATCACCGTGGTCGGGGGCTTTCTGGTGTGCAGCTTTGGCCTCCAGGGCGGCCTGGAAAAGGTCACAAAGGTGATGATGCTGGGCCTCCTGCTCCTCATCGCGCTGCTGGCCATCCACAGCCTTACCCTGGAGGGCGCCGGGGAAGGCGTTCGCTTCTACCTCCTCCCCGATATGGAGCGGGCCACCGCAGTGGGCCTGGGTGGCGTGGTCACCGCCGCCATGAACCAGGCGTTCTTCACCCTGAGCCTGGGCATCGCCGCCATGGAGGTCTTCGGCAGCTACATGAGCCGGGAGCATACCCTCACCAGCGAGGCGCTGCGGATCTGCGCCCTGGATACCTTTGTGGCCCTGATGGCGGGCCTTATCATCTTCCCCGCCTGCTTCTCCTTCGGCGTCCGTCCGGACAGCGGGCCGGACCTGATCTTCCTCACTCTGCCCAAGGTGTTCCTGGGCATGGCCGGAGGCCGGCTGTGGGGCACCCTCTTCTTCCTCTTTATGACCTTTGCCAGCTTCTCCACCGTCATTGCGGTGTTTGAAAACCTGATGTCCAACTGCATCGACAACTTTGGCTGGAGCCGGAAGAAGGCGTCCCTGATCTGCGGCGTGGTGATCCTCCTGGCCAGCCTCCCCTGCGTCCTGGGCTTCAACCTGTGGGGGGATGTCAAGCTCCTGGGCCGGGGCGTCCTGGACTTCGAGGACTTCCTGGTGAGCAACCTTCTGCTTCCCCTGGGCTCTATGGTGTACCTGCTGTTCTGCGTCACCAAATGGGGCTGGGGATTTGACAGCTACCTGGCCGAAGCCAACGCCGGAAAGGGGATTAAGATGCCCCGCTGGCTGAAACCCTACTTCCAGTTTATCCTTCCCGTCCTGATCCTGGTCATCCTGGCCCAGGGCCTCTGATCCCCCCGGCTGTCACCCAAAACAAAAAGCCCCCGGCGGCGTCTGCATGACCGCCGGGGGCTTTCCTATTTCATAGCGGGAAACCCCCGCTTTATTTTTGGTTCTGCTCCCGCAGCTCTACCCGGCGGATCTTGCCGCTGATCGTTTTGGGCAGCTCGGATACAAATTCCACGATCCGGGGGTACTTATACGGCGCCGTTTGATGCTTGACGTAATCCTGCAGCTCCTTGGTCAGCTCCGGGCTGGGCTGGTACCCCTTCATCAGTACAATGGTCGCCTTTACAACCGTTCCCCGGATGGGATCCGGCGCCCCTGTTACCGCGCACTCCAAAACCGCCGGATGCTCCATCAAAACACTTTCGATCTCAAAGGGTCCGATGCGATACCCCGATGCCTTGATAACGTCGTCGGTGCGGCCAACGTACCAGTAGTACCCGTCCTCATCCTGCCAAACGGTGTCCCCGGTGTGGTAGTACCCGTCGTGCCAGGCCTCCCGGGTCTTATCGTCATCCCGGTAATACCCCATCATCAGCCCCACCGTGGGGCCGTCGGCTTTGATGACGATCTCCCCCACGTCGCCGGTGGAGACCTCCTGGCCGTCGCTGTCCACCACGGCGATCTGGTACAGGGGGCTGGGCTTGCCCATGGACCCCGGCTTGGGGGTGGAGCCCGCCAGATTTGCCAGGGACAGCACCGTCTCGGTCTGGCCGAAGCCCTCCATTAGCCGTAGGCCGGTATACTGGTAGAAGCGGTTATAAACCTCCGGGTTCAAAGCCTCCCCGGCGGTGGTGGCGTAGCGGAGGCTGGAAAGGTCGTACCCCTCCATCCCCTCCTTGATGAAGAACCGGTAGATGGTGGGCGGAGCGCAGAAGGTGGTGATCCGGTACTCCTCGATTTTGTGGAGGAGATCCTTGGGGGCGAACTTGTCAAAATCGTAGACAAATACCCCCGCCCCGCAGAACCACTGCCCGTAAAGCTTGCCCCACACCGCCTTGCCCCAGCCGGTATCCGCCACCGTCAGATGGAGGCCGTCGGGAACCACGTTATGCCAGTGCCGGGCGGTGATGATATGGGCGATGGCGTAGGTGTGGTCGTGGAGGACCATCTTGGGGTAGCCCGTCGTCCCGGAACTGAAGTAGAGGAGCATGGGGTCTCCGGCCTTGTTGGGGATCCGCTCCAGATCGGGGGAGTAGTCCTCCAGCTCCTGGTCGAAGTCATGCCAGCCCTCCCGGGCGCCATGGACCAGGAACTTTTCCACCGGGGCGGCAAACTCCCCTTGGGCCTCCTCCACAGCATGGGAGACCTCCCCGTCTGCGGTGCAGACCACCGCAGAGACCCCGGCGGCGTTGACCCGGTAGACAATGTCCTTCTTGGTGAGAAGGTTGGTGGCCGGGATGATAACCGCCCCGATCTTGTGCAGGGCCAGGATGGTAAACCAAAACTCGTAGTGCCGCTTGAGGATGACCAGCACCATATCCCCCCGCTTCACCCCATGGGCCATCAGGTAGTTGGCGGTTTGGCTGCTGTACCGGCTCATGTCCCCAAAGGTAAAGGTCCGTTCGTGACCCTTGTCGTCGCACCAAACCATGGCCCGCCGCTCCGGCTCGTGGGCGGCGATGTAGTCCACGCAGTCATAGGCAAAGTTGAAGTTCTCCGGCACCACCGGCTGGAAGCCGCAGAGGACCCCGTTTTCGTCGAACTCCTCCCGGCAGAACTTTTGATATAAAAGATCCATCCGCTCCATCTGTTACTTCTCCTCCTTCCGGTCCTTGAGAACGATGGCCAGGAACTGGCAGTCCTCGCCGCCGGTGGCGATCATCCCGTGGCCGTGGCCGGAATCGTAGTAGACGCTGTCCCCGGGATTCAAAATGTGGGTGCCGCCCCCCTCAAACTGGACCTTCAAAGAGCCTTGAAGGATGTAATCGAACTCCTGGCCGGCATGGTGGGAAAGATGGATAGGGGCGTCCTGCTCCTCCTCCGAGTAGGGGGCCACCACCAGCATAGGCTCGCACTCCCGTCCCCGGAAGAGGTACCCCATATGGTCGTAGGTAAAGCCCTTCCGGCGTTTGATGGGCAGCCCCCGGCCCTTGCGGATGATGCTGTAAAAGGAGAGCTTCGGGGTTTCTCCGGTGATAAGCTCCACCGTGTCCACCCCCAGGGTCTCGGCGCACTTTACCAGGAAGGAGTAGGAGAAATCGTCGTTCCCCTCCTCCAGCCGGCTGTACTCCTCCGGGGAGATCATGCAGGCGGCGGCCATCTCCTCCGCGGTGATGCCCAAAATCTCCCGCAGGCAGCGGATCCGCTCGGCGATTTCAAACAGCTTGACTTCCATCTTCTGGTTCCTCCTTGATTCTGATTTTCCGCGGACGCAAAAAGCCCGCCCCTGGACAAACCATGGGACGGGCTGTAAAAGCTCGCGGTACCACCCAAATTGCAGGGCCAAAGGTCCTGCCTCTCTTAGGAATCCAACAATTCCCGGCCGGTAACGAGGCCAAACGGGGATGCCATACTTGCCGCCAAAGCGGGGTTCCGGTCCCGGCTCCAAGGTGATTGGACAATTTCCCGGCCGTATGCTCGCAGCGACCGCATACTCTCTGAAAGACCGTGTGGGAACTGCCCCGTCCTTTTCAACGCTTTACTATGGGGATATGAATTTTTTTGTATTATACAACAGGGCGGCGGGGTTGTCAAGGTTTTTTTCAGCTCGGGCCAGGGCAAACGCATGAAAAACAAATGAGTATACAAAGTAGAGGAAACGAGGTAA
>CAJUFK010000026.1 GCA_910585535.1 uncultured Angelakisella sp.
ACCTGTGACCCTCTGCTTGTAAGGCAGATGCTCTCCCAGCTGAGCTATGCTCCCGGACTGTCTAAAGGCCTTGAAAAAGCTGGGCCTTCAAGCGACGAATGTTATTTTATCATAATCGTTTTGTAAAGTCAACCCATTTTGAGGCAGTTTCCGAGATTTTTTGCAAAAAATTTGAAAGGCAGGAAAGCTGACAAAAACTCCATGGTATTTCTCTTTTCCCCCGCCTAAAAATAAGGATACCGGCGAAAAACGCCGGGAGACAATCCAAGCAAAGCGAGGAAAACGCTATGAACGAGGAAAAGCTTCTGGAAGAGATTTACCAGAACGCCAATACCGGCATCTATTCCATCGACACCATTCTTCCCAAGGTGGAGGACAGCCGGGTCACTGAGGAGCTGCTGACCTACCAAGGCAAGCTGGGGCGGATCGCCCAGAATGCCCGGCAGATGATGGCCCAAAAGGCGGTGGACCCCGGCTCGGCCAGCGTCATGTCCAAAATGGGCATCTGGACCGGGGTGCAGATGAACACCCTCCGGGATAACACCCCCTCTCATATCGCCGATATGGTGATCCGTGGAAACACCATCGGCATCACCAAGATGACCCGGGAGATGAATGAGGCCGCCCCCAGCGACCCCCGGATCCGGCAGCTGGGGGAGGAACTGGTAAACACCCAGCGCAGAAATATCGAAACCCTGAAGAAATATCTGTAAGGAGGCGCCGCCATGTGCCATCGAAAGCCCCCCAAGCCTCGGGAGGGGGAACCCCTCCTGCTCCACGGCAACCAGGCCAAAATCGATCAGCTGGATCACTCGGGCCAGGATTATGTCACCAACGCGCTCACCCAGTATGACGTTCCCATTGGGACGACCTGGAAGGAGGAAACCGACCAGGCGGTTGAGGACGCCAAGCGGCGGGTGGACGAGAACAAAAAGTAAAGGGGGCGCTGGCCCCCTTTTTGCTACAGGTCCTTCCGCTCCACCGTTTGGGTATCCAGAAGGATGCGGCAGGTGTAGCTTTTGCTGGTGTCGTAGTCGTAAAAGCGGTCGTAGTTCCCAAAGGTGACCACCCCGTCCTCCACCGCCAGGGAGAACCGGGAGAGCCCGCCCATCCCCGACTGGAGGGGGATTCCGGTGTCAAAGTCCATAAGCTGTGTCCCGTTTTCGCTGTAGACCGCCAGGCGGTAGGTGTCGGTGGAATTGCGGGAGTAGTAGAAGCCGCTCTCCTCGTCGGTGACGTTTTCATAGAGGACGGCGTACTGCCCTGCCCGCTGGTCGTACCCCAGGCCGAACAGGTAGGCCTCCCCCAGTTCCAGAGGGAAAGGCAGGGGCAGGGGCTCCAGGCCATCAATGCGGTAAAGCTGCACACCGTCGTAATCGTGGACCCAAAGGCGGCTTTCATCCACAAAGGAAACGATCCCCTGTCCCCCGTACATCCCGCCGGAGATGGTGACAACCTGGATCTCTCCGGTGACGGTGTCGTACAGGGTCTCCAGCCAATATAGAACATCCCCTCCTCCGTCGGGGCAGGCCCTAGCCAGGATATATCTTCCGTCGGGGCTGCGGTAGGAAGGGTCCTCAAAGTATCTCTGGTCCAGATCCTCCAAGCGCAGCAGATACTCCCATTCCAGCTTCTTTGCTTCAAAGTCCATCGTAAGGTGGACACGGGTATCTTCTCCGAAAACGGTTATCCGGTGATCGTCAGGGCTCCAATCACAGGCAAAGTCCTCGTTCCAGCCAAAGCAGGGGTGAAGGTTTGCCACGCCGCCGGTGAAAAAGCTGAAAGATCTTCCGTCCTTTTCGTCCCAAATACACAGAGCTATGTGGTCATTTTGAGGAAATCTGCCGGAAAACAAACCATCAAATCGATAGAGGGATATTGTGGCCCTGTCCTGTTTCTGCCTTATAAGTTGGTCGCAAAGGAAAAGTTCCCCGGTGGCTTTGGAAAAAATATAGAAAGATGAAGATCTTTGGAATAGGACATATCCGTCCTCCAGAGGGACCGGCGATAGATTTTTGACTTCCCTGAATCGCGTTACATAGACATCTGCACCAGACACGTATTGGTCGGCAAAAATACTTTCCTGTTCCTTCAGTTCTATTGCTTCCTCCAAACTTCCGTCCTCTCGGAAGAAGCCGAAGGCGTCCTTCCCATCCAGGAGCATGGGCGCGACCCAGCCCATTTGGACACTGTAGGCCACCCCCAAGAAAATGCTGTTTTTATTTTTCCGGGAGAGCGTGGAGGTATCCAGCTTCAAAGGCGGCTGGTCCAGCTTGCCGGAATGGCAGATATTAAGGTCATAATAATTATAGAAAGCGAACCAATCCTTCCCTGCGGAGATACCTCCCCATTCCAGACCATTATCTGGGTCGAGTTTAACACGGACGGGAAAGGAAACGGACCCAGACTTATCGGAAAAAGTTAGAGACATGGTGAAGGTTCGGTTTTTCAGCGGGGACATCTCCTCTACCGAAACGGAGACTCCCTGCTTCTCCAAAAGCGACAGGGTCTCCTCGGAAAGATACCAGGAAGGATCCCGATATTCCTCCCCAAGCATGGTCTGATTTTCCGGGTCTGGCTTAGATTCTTCCTCCGGCTCCGCCGCCGGGACCGAGGCCGGCGAGACGCTCTCCGAGGGAGCCTCTGGCGGCTCTTTGGGGGCGCAGGAGGCAAAAAGCAGCAGGGCGGCCAGAAGAAGAGAAACCCATCTGCGTCTAGTCATGGGGAACGCTCCTTTCCGTTTCGTCGTCAATGTAGAGGTAGTTTTCCAACTCCGCCAGCTTCTTTTCCCCGATGCCGCTCACCCGGGTCAGCTCCTCAATAGAGGCAAAGCCTCCGTTCTCCTGGCGGTAGGCGATGATGCGGTCCGCCAAAACCTCCCCGATCCCCGGCAGGGCGATCAGCTCCTCCCGGGTAGCGGTGTTGGGGTCGGTATAGCTGCTTTTGATAAACTGCTCCAGGTTGGGTTCCAGAGGACGGGGATTCGGCTGGATCTGAGGAAAGAAGGTGGGGTCAAAAAGACACCGCCAGCCCAGGTACAGCCCAAAAGCGATCATTCCATAGGCCAGAAGGATCTCCCCCAGCCGCTCCAATTTTCTTTTCCGGACCCTTGCCATAACGATCCACCGCCCTTTCAGAAAAGGCCCCGTGCCGGAGAAAAGCACAGGGCCCAAGCTTATTTTTTCAGGGTGAGGGCGCGCTTGGTCTCAGCGATGATGTTCTCGCTGCTCAAACCAAACTCTTTCAGCAGTTCTGCTCCCTTGCCGGAATGACCAAAGGTGTCCTTGATGCCGATGCGAACCACCGGAACCGGACAATCCTCCCCGATGGCTTCGGCTACTGCTGCCCCCAGGCCGCCGATAACCGAATGCTCTTCGGCGGTGACCAAAACGCCGGTTTCCTGGGCGGCCTTTACCAGCAGCTCCTTATCAATGGGCTTGATGGTGTGAATGTTGATGACCCGGGCGGAGATCCCCTCGGAAGCCAAAGCCTCGGCGGCCTTTACCGCCTCGTAGACCAAAATGCCGGTTGCCACGATGGTGACATCGCTTCCCTCCCGAAGGGTGACCCCCTTCCCCATCCGGAACTGATAATCGGGGCCGTTGAACACCGGGGCGGCCAGACGGCCAAACCGCAGGTAGACCGGGCCCACATATTCGGCGGCAGCCCGGACAGCGGCCTGGGCCTCCACGTCGTCGGCGGGGTTGATGATGGTCATACCGGGGATGGTCCGCATCAGGGCGATGTCCTCGTTGCACTGATGGGTGGCTCCGTCCTCCCCTACCGAGACCCCGGCGTGGGTGGCCCCGATCTTCACGTTAAGGTGGGGGTAGCCAATGGAATTACGGACCTGCTCAAAGGCCCGGCCGGCGGCAAACATGGCAAAGGTGCTGGCAAAGGGGATAAATCCGCAGGTGGAGGTACCGGCAGCCACCGTCATCATGTTGGATTCGGCAATGCCGCAGTCAAAGAACCGTTCCGGGCAGGCTTTCTTAAAGGTGCCGGTCTTTGTCGCTCCCGCCAGGTCGGCGTCAAAGACAATCACCTTGTCATTTTCAGCAGCCAGCTTTGCCAGGGCCTCTCCATAGCTTTCCCGGGTGGCTTTTTTCATCATGTCAGCCATTTTACAGCACCTCCTCGATCTTGGCCAGGTCATCCATGGCGGTTTTGTACTGCTCCTCATTGGGGGCAGAGCCGTGCCAGGAGGCCTTCCCCTCCATAAAGGAGACGCCTTTCCCCTTCACCGTCTTGGCGATGATAGCCACCGGTTTTCCGGTGACCGTCTTGGCCTTTTCCACCGCTGCCTCGATTTGGTCGAAATCGTGACCGTCAATGACGATGACCTCAAAGCCGAAGGCCTCGAATTTCTTGTCGATGGGATAGGGGGAGCAGACGTCCTGGATATTTCCGTCGATCTGGAGGCCGTTGTTGTCGATGATGTAGCAGAGGTTGTCCAGTTTGTAGTGGGCGGAGAACATGGCGGACTCCCACACCTCCCCCTCCTGGAGTTCCCCATCCCCCAGAATGGCGTAGACTCGGTAGTTCTTCCCGGCGATCTTCCCTGCCAGGGCGATACCAGCGGCGGCGGAGACCCCCTGGCCCAGGCTTCCGGCGGTAAAGTCCACCCCGGGGGCCTTGTTCAGGTCGGGGTGCCCCTGGAGCCGGGAGCCCACCTGGCGGAAGGTCTTCAGTTCCTCCCAGGGGAAAAAGCCCTTTTGGGCCAGGGCGGCGTACAGAGCCGGGCAGACATGGCCCTTGGAGAGGACCAGGCGGTCCCGGTCCTCCCACTTGGGGTTATTGGTATCCACCCGCAGTTCTTCCTGGTACAGATAGGTCATCACATCGGCGATGGAGAGGGAACCGCCGGGATGTCCCGACTGGGCGGAGTACACCTCCTCCAGGATCCCCTTTCTCACCTGGTTTGCCGCCTTGGCAAGACGTTTGCGCCGTTCTTCATTCATCTCGATCACTCCTTATCTTGTCGGCCGAAAAACCCGTATCCGGGGCTTCACCGGCCGCTTTGGTCACGTTCCTCCGCCAGCAAAGCGTAATAACTGGCATCGCAGATCCCCTGGTTGTTCCGGTAGCATTGGCGCAAGGTGCCCTCGCAGGTCATCCCGCACTTTTTCATCACTCCGCCGGAATGAGGGTTCCGGGGGTCGTGTTGGGATTCCACCCGGTTGACCCCTACCTCGTCAAAGAAGAAGTCCATCACCCGTTTCATTGCCTCGGAGGTGAACCCCTGATGCCACCATCTCTGCCCGATGCAGTAGCCGATATGGACCATTCCAATATCATCGTCCCGCTTCACCACGCTGATGCTGCCTATGGGCTCCCCCAGCTCCTTTAGGACGATGGCCCAGCTGTAAAAGGTATCCTCCAAATACTGTCCGGTCCACTCTTCCAGAATGTCCTGGCTGTCTGCAATGCTGCGATGGGTAGGCCAGGAGAGAAACTTGGTGACTGCTTTATCCGAAGCCCAGTTGCGGAACATCGCCGCCGCATCCTCTTCTGCAAAGGGCCGCAGGATGAGACGGGGCGTTTCCAGGCGTTTGGTCCCCAGGTGATTCATGTGATCTCCTCCTTATCCGGCTCCGGCCATTTCAGGGTATGCTCCTCGATCCGGTCCCACCGGCGGTCTTCGCACCAGCAGACCCTGTTTTCCCCGGGGTCAAAGACCATGGAGACCACCGTGGGGCAGACGGTCTGGGCGGTGGCTTTCAGAATGGCGAAGCATCCCGGAACGTCCAGGCCGTCCCCCGCCTCCTCCAGCATCTTTACCGCAGTCTGGTAACGGTCCCACCCCATCCAGGGGTGTTCCTCGCTCCTGCCCTTGAAGGGGGAAAAGTTGGTCATCACCGAGTACCGGGGCCGCTCCTTATAGGCGTACCCCTGCCCCGGGACGATCTGGAGGACGTTCCCCTCCCGGTCGGAAAGCTGGGCCTGATAGGTGACACCGGGCAGACTGCAGATCCTTCCCTGCCCCAGGTACTGCCGGACCTCCTGGAAGGTGGTCCTCCCCAGGAGCAGGTCCATGTTGGTCTGGGGGAGGGTCCGCTCGTAGGGCCCCAGGGGGTCACTGCGGCGGTCATAGGGCCAGCAGGTGGGCATATTGATAAACTCCCCCCGCCCGTTGGCCCCAAACAGGGGGAGCCACTGGCCATTGTCATGTATGTCGATGGAAAGGTACTCCTCCAGAACGGTCACCCGGTATTCCATATCCAGAATGTCCAGGTTCCAGCCCACGAGGGTAGATCCCCGGTTGGAAACGATGCTGGTACACATTTTTGTTCCTCTTTCTTTTGTAAAAACCCAATGGGTTTTATTCGTCCCGGAACAGCGCCTCAAAGACCTCCAGGGTCTCCGGGTTCATCCGCCGGGTGGACTGGAGGCTCATAGCCAGGATGCCCCCATTTTTATCCATCAGAAGTGCCTTTTCCTTGCTCTTGGGGTGGCCGAAACGCAGACCGGGCACCAGCTCCGGCGGAACAGGACGGGGCCGGATCGTGGAGCCATGCTCCCCCCAAGCGGCCCATTGGGAGCAGCAGTTGAAGGGCTCCTGGTGCTTTAGATGGGGCTTCGGCACCTGCTCCGACAAGGGGATGATCCGAGTCCCCTCCGGGATGTCCTCCTGGCGGTCGTAGTTCTTGCCACGATACCCCCAGTAATGATGACCCTTGGCTCCGCCGTCCCATTCCAGGGCTACCCCCTCTGGGATCAATGCGCCGTATTCAGCGCCCAATTCCCGAATACAGTAGTCGAGGGCAGGTTCCCGATGCTCCACCGGCAGGCGGGCCATGACGAACAGCTGCTTTTTGATGAGGGTTACGGGAAAGACCACATCCCCCTCCTTCACCGAGGCGATGGAGGGCATCCGGGAATGGATACTCCCCAGCACCACCTTGACAGGGCCGGCGTCCCCTGCCTTCTGGATCTCCTTCACCCGGTCCTGGGGCCAGTAGACTATGTATCCGATCATGACAGACCTCCCCCCCTCTTTGGTTTCTTTCGCAGTTTCAATACAACGCCCTGCTCCTCTGCCAGCTGCTGGAATCGATTGGCAAGGAGGGCCGCTTTTTCCTTTTTGTCCATCTCCGGCCACTGGGGGGAGGCTTCCATCTCCCTTACCGCCCCTTGAAGGGCTCCCAGCTCCAGCAGGTTGACAGCCAGACAGTAGAGGGTCTTTCGCCGCCCATCATTGTATTGGGTCAAAAGCCAGTCCAGGAGTTTTGCCCGTTCCGCTTGCTCCCGGGCGTAAGCCTCGGGCCCCATCCGCTGGGCCTTTTCCAGGTCGGACCGCCGGCGCTGGTGGGTGATGAAGGAATCGAAGTCATCTAAATGCTCATAGTGCTGGCAGGGATAATCCTTGCACTGAAAGCAGTATTCTACTCTGCCGTGGCCCAAACTGCACCGGGCGATCTTGCAGGACTGGTTCCCGAACCCGCAGCCGCCGCAGTGCCCGCCCAGCTTCATGGGGCAAAGCCCGCAGTTGAGGCCGCAGAGAGAGAAAAACGGGTCGTTCCGCACAAAGCCCTTCATTGGCCTAACGGATGAAGTTGGTGATATACTCCCGCTGGGTATCGGGCAGGGGGATCTCCTGTTCCCGCCCCAGAGCGAAGCACTTCATCATCCAGGCAAGATTTTTGGCAAGGTTCCTCATGGTCTGCATCCCCTCTTCGTCCAGAACAGCCTCTCCAGGGACCCGACCGTGGACCATGTTCCAGTAGGTGGAGCCCGCCACCGGCATTTGGGAGATGCCGAAGTATTTGTTCAGCGTGTCAAAGGAGGCGGAACAGCCGCCCCGCCGGGCCACCACCACCGAGGCTGCCGGCTTAAAGGCGAAGGCCCCGGAGCCGCTGTAAAAGGCCCGGTCCAGGAAGGAGAGGATCCTGCCGCTGGGGTGGGCGTAGTACACCGGTGTCCCAAAGACAAAGCCCTCCGCCTCCCTGGCCTTGGCAAGGAACCGGTTCACTCCGTCGTCATCGAAAAAGCAACCGGCTTCGGAACATCGCCCGCACCCCAGACAATCCCGGATGGACTCCCCGCCCAGCTGGAAAATTTCGGTTTCAATGCCCTCCAGCTCCAACTGGCGGGCCACCTCCTCCAGGGCGGCATTGGTGTTGCCCTTGGCTTTGGCGCTTCCGTTTAACAATAAGACCTTCATGGTATCACCTCATTCTTTCTTCCGGAGCCATTCCAGCGCCCCGGTAAAATAGTCCGGCAGAGGGGAGGTGAAAAACAGCCTCTCCCCTGTCCCTGGGTGGACAAAGCCGATTGTCCTGGCGTGGAGGCACTGGCCCCCGGTGTCCAGGGCCAGCTTCTTGGGGCCGTAAACCAGGTCCCCCAGCACCGGATGACCCAGGTAGGCCAGATGCACCCGGATCTGGTGGGTCCGCCCTGTCTCCAGACGGCACCGCACATGGGTGAAGCCGGGAAACTCCTCCAGGACCTCCACATGGGTGACGGCGTTTTTGGCATTTTTCTCGGTGACGCACATCTTTTTCCGGTCGGCGGAACTGCGTCCAACGGGTGCGTCTACGGTAAAGACGGTCTCCTTGAAGTGCCCCTGAACAATGGCCTCATATTCTCGTGTAAAGGTATGGGCCTTTATCTGCTCTGCCAAACCCTGGTGGGCCTTGTCATTCTTTGCCACGATCAGCAGGCCGCTGGTGTCCTTGTCGATGCGGTGGACGATGCCAGGGCGGATCACCCCGTTGATCCCGGAAAGGGATCCCCTGCAGTGCCAGAGAAGGGCATTTACCAACGTCCCGTCGCAGTTTCCCGGGGCGGGATGGACCACCATCCCCTTGGGTTTGTTGACCACCAGCAGCCAGTCGTCCTCGTAAACAATGTCCAGGGGGATCTCCTGGGGCAGGACCTCCAGCTCCACCGGGTCTGGAAGGGACAACTCCACCAGATCCCCTTCCCGGAGGACCAGCTTCTTCCCCGCCGGGTCCCCATTTACCAGGACGCTTCCGCCTTCACAGAGGCCTTGGACTGCGGACCGGCTTAAGCCGGCCAGCTCCGCCAAGGTCTTATCCAGCCTTTGGCCGGCTTTTTCAGCCGGAACAGTGAAGGTGCGCGGTTCCATTACGCCTCCTCCCCGGTTTCCGGGGACTCGGGAGCGCCCTGGTCCTTCCCTTCAACAAAGAGAATGTAAAGGGCCAAAAGCCCTGTTCCAATACAAACGCAGATGTCCGCCAGGTTGAAGATAGGAAAATTGATGGGCTCAAAATAGATGTAATCCACGACGAAGCCCCCGGGATGGAAGGCCCGGTCAATGAGGTTTCCCACCCCTCCGGCCAAGATAAGCGCCACAGCAGTCTGGAGCAGCGGCCCACGGATCCGCTTGGTGACCAAAGCGAAAAGGAGACCCAGAAGAATCACCCCGGTTACCACCAGAAGGAGCCACCGCTGCCCTTGCAGGATGCCCCAGGCCGCACCGAAGTTTTCGTGGTAGTACAGGCTGAGGACGTTGGGGATCAGGTCGATGGAGCCTATGGGCTTCAAAACCCCCATAGCCCATCCCTTGATAATTTGGTCCGCTGCCACCAGGAGGGCAGCCAATAGCAAAAAAAAGATCATGGACAACCTCTGTAGAACGGGGCTGCGGGGAGACCTCCCACACAGCCCCGTTTTGATATTTCTTTATTCGTCGGCCAGAATGGCGGCGCACCGGGCACAGAGGGCAGGGTGTTTTTCGTCCTTCCCCACCGTGTCGCTTTGCATCCAGCAGCGCTGGCACTTATCACCGGGAGCCTGTGCCACATCCACAGCGATCCCTTCCGCTTCACCGGTAAAGGAGCCCTTGCCGCCCTTTACCAGTTCCACCGCAGAGACGATGAAGACGGTAGGCAGAAGCTCCTCAACGGCGGACAGGAAACCGAAGGGCTCCTCCTCGCAGTGGAGGGTCACTTTGGCCTCCAGGGACTTACCGATGGTCTTGGCGGTACGAGCAGTCTCCAGGGCCTTGTTTACGTCGTCCCGGATGGCGTGAAGCCGTTCCCACTTGGACATGAACTCCAAAGTGACCAGCCCGTCCTTTGCCTCCGGAATGTCGTTAAGCATCACCGAAGCCTTGTTGTACTCCTTGCTCTCCGGGATAAAGGACCAAATCTCCTCCGCCGTATAGGGCAGGATGGGAGCCAGCATCAGATCCAAAGCGCAGAGGATCTGGTAGATGGCGGTTTGGGCGGCCCGTCGGGCCTTGCTGTCCTTTTTCTCCACGTAGAGACGGTCTTTGAGAACATCCAGGTAGAAGCTGGACATCTCCACCGAGCAGAAATTATAAACAGCGTGGTAGATGTTGTGGAACTCGAAGTCCTCGTAATCCTTCCGGACCCCGCGGATCAGTTCCTGGCAGCGGGCGATGGCCCACTTGTCAATGTCCTGAAGCTCCTCAAAGGGCAGCTGGTGGGTGTTGGGATCGAAGTCCGCCAGGTTCCCCAGGATGTACCGGGCGGTGTTGCGGATCTTCCGGTATCCGTCAGAAAGCTGCTTAAGGTACTCAAAGGAGATCCGGACATCGGAGTGGTAATCGGAGGAGGCCACCCAGAGTCGCAGGATGTCGGCGCCGTACTGCTCAATGATCTTCTCCGGGGCGGTGCCGTTCTTCAGGGACTTGGACATCTTTCTGCCTTCGCCGTCCACCACCCAGCCGCAGCTGCAGCAGTTTTTATAGGGGGACTTGCCCCGGGTGGCTACAGCGGTGAGAAGGGAGGACTGGAACCAGCCGCGGTACTGGTCGGCGCCCTCAATGTAAAGGTCGCAGGGCCAGGGCAGTCCATGTTCCTCCAGCACCGAAGCGTGGGTGCTGCCGGAGTCGAACCAGACGTCCATAATGTCCTTTTCTTTGCGGAACTTTTTGCTGCCGCACTTTTTGCAGACAGTGCCCTCGGGAAGGATCTCCGCTGCCTCATGGGTGTACCAGGCGTCGGAACCCTCTTTGCGGAACAGCTCCGCCACCGCCTTGACGCTGGCTTCGTCGATATGATACTCCCCGCAGTCTTCGCAGTAGAAGATGGGGATAGGTACGCCCCAAACCCGCTGGCGGCTGATGCACCAGTCGCTGCGGTCGCTGACCATGTTCTTGATCCGCCCTTCACCCCAGGCGGGGATCCACTTGACCTCTTCAATGGCCTTGATGGCGTCCTTCTTGAAGCCGTCCACCGAGCAGAACCACTGTTCGGTGGCCCGGAACAGCACAGGCTCCTTGCAGCGCCAGCAGTGGGGATACTGGTGGATGATCTTCTGGACGGCGAACAGCGCTCCCAGATCGGTGAGGTGCTGGAGGATGGCGGCGTTGGCCTCCTTGGTGGTTAGCCCCTTAAACTGCCCGGCATCTCCGGTCATGTATCCTTTGTCGTCCACCGGAACCACCACGGGGATCTCCGGGTAATGGTTGGCGCAGACCTCAAAGTCCTCTACGCCGTGTCCCGGGGCAGTATGGACGCAGCCAGTGCCGCTTTCCAGGGTGACATGGTCCCCCACGATGATGGGAGAGGTCCGGTCCATAAAGGGATGGGTGTAGGTAAGGTACTCCAGATCCTTCCCCAAGATGGTGTCGGAGATGGTGTAGTCGGTAATCCCGCCGGCTTCCATGGTGGAAGCCACCAGTTCCCGGGCCATGACGTAGTATTCGTCCTTTTGGGCGGCGTGGACCACGCAATACTCGTAACTGGGCCCCAGGCAGATGCAGAGGTTGCCGGGAAGGGTCCAGGTGGTGGTGGTCCAGATGACAAAGTAGGTCTTGCTAAGATCAGCCCCCAGGGCGGTCAGTTTCCCCTTGTCGTCGGCCACCTTGAACTTGACATAGATGGAGTCACAGGGATCTTCGGCGTACTCGATCTCGGCTTCGGCCAAGGCGGTTTCACATTCCGGGCACCAGTAGACAGGCTTAAGTCCTTTGTAGATATACCCTTTGGTGGCCATAGCCCCAAAAATCTCAATCTGCTTGGCCTCGAATTCGGGACGAAGGGTCAGGTAAGGGTGTTCCCAGTCCCCCAGCACCCCCAGGCGCTTAAACTGCTCCCTTTGAACATCTACATAGTGGAGGGCGAAGTCCTTGCAGATTTTCCGAAGCTCCAGCTCGCTGGTGCCGCTGTCCACACCGGCAGTTTTTCTGGCCTTTAACTCGATGGGCAGGCCGTGGGTGTCCCAGCCGGGGATGTAGGGGGACTGGTACCCCAGCATATTCTTGGAACGGACAATGATGTCCTTGAGGATCTTGTTTAGAGCGGTCCCCAGGTGGATGTCCCCGTTGGCATAGGGAGGTCCGTCGTGAAGCACATAAAGGGGCTTGCCTTCGTTGCGGCGGATGATCTCCTCATAAAGGCGGCTTTCCTCCCACTTGGCAAGAAGCCCGGGCTCTTTTTGAGGCAGACCTGCCCGCATCTGGAACGCGGTCTGTGGCAGATTCAGTGTTGCGTTGTAATCTTGGGCCATAGCGATACATCTCTCCTACTATTTTATACTTGACTGTGGGCTTTTACCGGCGCTTGGAACGGCCTCCGGAACCTTTTTCCCGCTCCCGTCCGTCTGCAACGTCAAAGCCTTCTCCAAAGCGCATTTCTCCGAATTTGGAACTGAATACGGTTCGGGCAGGAGCGAACTCCTCCTCGTCGTCTTCATCGTCCTCAAAGTCGTCATCCACCAGGTCCTGACGGGGGGGACGGCGGCCGAAGCGGCTGCTGAACCGGGATAGGATTGCGTCATCCTCCTCCAACTCCTCGTCCTCTTCGTCCTCCTCCTCTTCCAGCTCCAGGCGGAGGGGCGGGCGTTTGGGCGGGGCCTTTTTCACCGGGGGCTGGGGGATCTCATCCTCCTCCTCGTCTTCCAGCTCCGGTTCCGGTTCCGGCCGCTTGGCCTTGCGGGGCGGAGCCGGCGGCGCTTTTTTCACCGGGGGCTCTTCCGCCGGCGGCGGGGGCGGCGCGGGAGAAGCGGCAGCCTCCTGGGGGGGAGCCGCCTTCTGCGGGGCCTTCTCTTTGTGGGGAAGCCGGGTGATCTGGTCAATATGGCTTTTGTACATACCAAAGAGCCCCTCCCGGAAGGAGGCGACCTCCGACTTGAGGCGTTCATACTCGGCCTGTTCCCGCTCCAAACGGGCGTGGGCCTCCTCGATGATATGATCGGCCTTGGTGGTGGCATCCCGGAGGATCACCTCAGCCTTGCTCCGGGAGTCCTTCAGGATGCTGTCCCCCAGCTTCTGGGCGCCAATAAGGGCGGACCGCAGGCTGTCCTCATCCTCCCGGTATTTCTCCAGGCCCTCTGCCAGGACGCCCATCTTTTCGGTCAATTCCTGGTTCTCCTCCTGGAGGGCTTTGATGATCTCAATGGCTTTGGTGACGAACTCGTCCACATCCTCGGTTCGATAGCCAAAGGCCATGGCCTTATTAAACTCTATATCGAAAAATTTTTCCGGAACCACCATGCGCTTTTGTACCCCCTAGCTGTATTTCAGGAACCGAACCCTCAGCTTTCCTTTTTTGCTGAGGCCTGGCTGCTGGTCATAGATGAACTTCCCTGTTCCCCGGATGGAGATTTTTTCTTTCAGCTCTACGATGCGGGCTCCGTTCCCCACCGGCTGACCGTCGATGGATACCTGTCCCCTGGCGATCAGTTCCGACGCACCGGAGCGGGAAAGGTCCCCCAAAAAGGCCACCACACAGTCCAGGCGCAGGGAGGAAATAGAACCTTCTATCTCGGTAAAACGCCGCTTCGTTGCGGTACTCCAGGAAAGAGGCTCGCAGCAAACCACCCCGATCCGCCCCACCTGGACCAGCTGGGTGAGGACCACGTCCGCCGCCGGAGCGGTGAGGTAGATCCGGGCCTTCCCTTCCTCCACCAAAATGTCCCCCACCGCTTCCCGCTTGAGGGACAAAGCGAGGACAGCCCCAAGAAAATCCCGGTGTCCCGGCTTGTCCTGATGGCGGAACACAGCCTCCACCTGCCGGATGGGGAAATCCTCATCCAAAAGCCCCGAATCCTCCCAGGGAGAAAGACCGAGAAAGACCCGCTCCGCATCCTCGTAACCGCCGTAAAAGCGGTAGGCCAAGGCACTTTTTCTCAGGGCGTTTTGACAGACCTTTCGCTGAAAATCGTCCAAAAAGCCCAAAAAGCAGGGCCGGTTTTGGCGGTCGCACCGGCTTTGCAGATCGGCAAGGCGGGAAAGAATCCGCGCCTCCCCCTCCGGGTTAGAAGTGTATGCCATGGCTGCCCAATTCGTCGATCATGGTTTCCCCCATGACGTTGACGTTGCAGGGGGTGATGATATAGGTGGAATTTGCTACCGGCTTGATCTGTCCGCCGTTGGTGTAGGCTACGCCGCTGAGAAAATCCACCAGCCGCCGCTTCAGGTCCGGAGTGACTGCCTCCAGGTTCAGCAGCACCGCCCGTTTGGCGATAAGATGATCGGCGATGCCGCTGGCGTCCTCGAACCGCTCCGGCTTAACCACTACCACCTGATACTGGCTGCTGCCATGGATGCTTACCACCTTGTTTTGGGGAGCAGGCTCCGGATCCGGCAGAGTAAAGGAGGAGACCGACGGTACGGAAACTGACGGGGCAGGCCGCCGGACCGAGCCTGTCCCAAAGGAGGTGACGTCCTCGTCCTCCTCCTCCGGATCCTCAAAATCCCGATCGTAGTCCAGGTCCTCGTCGTCTTCGTACTCGTCCTCGGGGATTCCCATGAATCCCTTGAACTTGTTCATAAAGCCCATTACAGCCTTCTCCTTCCTTCAGCACCCCTTGTCTCCGTCTGCTCAGGCGGGGTAATTTCTTTTTCCAAAGATCCCGGTTCCGATCCGGACAATGTTTGAGCCTTGGCGCACTGCAAGCTCATAATCCCCGGTCATCCCCATAGATAAAGTTTCCATACTGATATTATCTATTTTCTTGTCCCTTATGTCAACAAATATTTTGTGCATCCGCTCGAAATAACCCTCGGTTTCCAAACTATTTTTCCCAAACGGGGGAATACACATAAGTCCCTTCACCTGTAAAGCAGAAAAGCTAGCCAGTTCTTCCAATATTTTCTCCAGCTGGCTGTAGGCCATTCCTGTCTTGGATTCCTCTCCGCCGATGTTCAGTTCCAGCAGAACGTCCACAGTGATTCCCAAAGCCACTGCCCGTCTTTGGATCTCCTCTGCCAGGCGGAGGCTGTTTACAGACTGGATGCAGGAGACCTTCCCAAGGATTTGGCGCACCTTGTTGGTCTGCAGCGTCCCGATAAAGTGGATCTCCTCCGGGCCAAAGGCGTAGCGGTCCGCCTTTTCCAATAGTTCCTGGGCCCGGTTTTCCCCAAACAGGCGGACCCCTTCCTCCCAGGCAGCGTTTACCAGCTCCGGGGGGACCGTTTTGGTCACTGCCATCAGACGAACTTCCCCCGGGTCGCGTCCGGAGGATCGGGCGGCTTCCGCGATGCGGTCCCTGATCTCCCGCAGGTTCTGCCGCACCTCCTCAGGTGTCGATCGGTTTTCCATCATAGAGATCCGTCCCTTCTACGATCACTTCATCAAAAAGGTTCAGCTGGTCGGTGCTGCCGTACTGAACCCGGCAAAGGTAGTAATCCGGCCCGGTGTAAAGGATGTCCACCTTCTTAAAACGCACGCTGTAGCCGGAACGGATGTAGACTCCCTTTTCGCCATTTACGATACGCAGGGCCTTTTGGGCGATGCGAAGCCCCTTGTAGTTCTGGAAGGAAACTTTTACGCTGGCGGTGCGGTGGGAAACGGTATCGGCGTTGACGCTGGTGCTGCGGATGACCACCAAAGCTTCTCCGTTCTCCTCCTGGTGCAGCCGGACCACCTTGCCAGGCACCGCCGGTTCGCCGCTGCCGATAAAGTCCAGTTCCACATTCGCCCCTGAATAGAAAAATTCCGCGCTCTCCTTGGGGATGATGGTGGCATAGTACCAGGTGAAGTCGGTGACGCTTTTTCCAAAGGAATCGGGGTCGTTGGGGTATTCCTGATCCAGCAGCTCCCGGAGGCTGGCGGCATCCAGATCCTCCACCATGTCCGGCGTGTATGCCTCTTCATAGCCATCTACGTACCGGGAAAAGTAACCGGTTTTGGGGGAGTAGACCTTCTGTCCTCCCCCGCTGCCGGAAAGCTGATCCTCCAATTCCCGGATACGCTCCCCGAAACCGGTGTTCTGTCCGGTAGCCAGCTGCTGGCGGCCGATCTTTTCCACCAGGGTCAGATGGGTCTGGATTACCTCCTCCAGATCCTTCTGGGCAGCGCTTTGGGTCAGCTCCCGAAGGGTTAGGGCGATCTCCCGGTTAAGGGTCTCCACGTCTGCGGTCCGGCTGGTGTCGGTGGAATGCTGGATCCGTTCCAGCAGGTCCCGCTCCTGACGGATCCCCTCCCGCCGGGCGGCTTCCTCCGCCTCCTCCTGGGAGGAGAACACCTGGGCGATGGGGGTGTCCCGGCGGAACTTCGCCCCCTCCTCCAAAAGGTACCGGACCTGGCCGCTGCCCTCCCAGGGGATCTCCTCCTCCGTGCGGATCAGCAATCCTTCGGTGTTGCAGTATTTGGCGATTTCATATTCATAGGCGCTTTCGGTCCGGTAGCTTTCATTTAGCCCCCGCCACCCCTGGTAGATGGCAAAGATCAGGATAAACAGCACCAGGACCAGGGTCGCCAGCTTGGTGGTAAAGGTATTCATCCCTTTTTCCCCTCTCCCAGCAGTTCCTCCCGGACAATCTCCAGCGCCTTTTGGAAAAGCGCCTCCTCATCCGGAAAGGTGTCGGTCTCCAGCCAGCGAATGGCCTCCTCCCGGCGGAACCAGGTGAGCTGCCGTTTTGCGTAGTTGCGGCTCTCCTTTTTGATCCGCTCCGCCGCTTCCGTCAGGCTCTCCCGCCCCTCCAGGTAATCCCGAAGTTCCTTGTAGCCGATAGCCTGGGCGGCGGTGGGAGAGACGACTCCCGAAAAGAGCCGCCGGGCTTCCTCCACCAGACCTGCCTCCAGCATCCGGTCCACCCGAAGGTTGATGCGCTGGTATAGCTTCTGACGGTCCTGGCAAGTGAGCCCTAAAAAACAGACCCGGTAGGGCGGCGGCACCGCCCGGGAACGGCGGTTGTGTTCGCTGATTGGGATCCCGGTAAGGCGGTAAACCTCAATGGCCCGGATGACCCGGCCCAGGTTGTTCTCATGGAGGGTTGCGGCAATCTCCGGGTCGCAGTCCCGGAGGATGGCAAAAAGGGCCCCTGTCCCCTCCCGCTGCGCCAGTTCCCGGAGTTCCCGGCGAAGCCCCTCGTCCGATGGCATGGGGGAAAACTGGATATGTTTTACAATGGCGTCCAGGTAGAGCCCCGTTCCCCCGGTGAGGATGGGCAGCTTCCCCCGTCCGCCGATCTCCAGAATGAGAGGGCGGGCCATGGCGGCGTAATCTGCCACCGAAAAGGTCTCCCAGGGGTCTAAGACGTCGATAAGGTGATGGGGGATCCCCGCCATCTCCTCTTTGGCAGGTTTGGCGGTGCCGATGTCCATTCCCCGGTACATCTGCATGGAATCGGCGGAGACCACCTCCCCGTCCAGGGCCTTGGCCAGCCGCACCGACAGGGCGGTCTTTCCCGAAGCGGTGGGCCCCGCCACCGCCAGCAGGGGTCGTTTCTCTGTCATCCTTTTCCCCTGCCTTTCCTCCTATACGATCCGTCCAAACATCTTTTCCAGTTCCCGCCTTGTAAGGGCGATCATCACCGGCCTGCCGTGGGGACAGTTGCGGATGCCGGGATCCGCAGCAAGCTGATCTAAAAGCCGCTGCTGTTCCCTGGCGTCCGAAAAGCGGTTTCCCTTTACAGCAGCTTTACAGGCGATGGAATGGTACAATTCATCGAAGAAATCCAGATTGAGGTGGGTATGATTTTTGAACAGCAGTTCCGCCATCTCCAGCACGGCGTCCTCTACCTGCCCGATCTCTAGGATGGACGGCACCTCCCGAACCAGTACCGAACCATCCCCGAAGTCCTCGATGCCAAACCCAGCTTCCTCCGCCGCCTGGAGATTTTGGACCAGGGCGTCGTAACGGTCCTTGGACAGGGAGATCCGAATGGAGGTGAGCAGCAGCTGCCTGGAGATCCCCCCCGCCGTCTGGTCCGCTCGGAGGCGCTCGAAAAGAATCCGTTCATGGGCGGCGTGCTTGTCTATCAGGAACAGCTCCCGTTCCCCTTCCGCCAGGATGTAGGTCCGGAACACCTCTCCAATAAGCCGCAACGACGGAAGTTCCGGGGGTTTTGGCGCAGGAGACGCCGGCGGTTCCGGAACAATCTCCTTGGGAACAGAAACCGAAGGAGGCCTTACGGGCCGGAGAAATTCCCGCTTGGGCACCGACGCTTCATAGCGGGCCTTTGCCTCCTGCCGGTCGTCCTGCAGAATGGGAGCGGGGGCAGGATCTGGCAGCTTGGAAGCCGGAACGGAAGTTAAAACCGGGGCCGTTTTTTTCTCCCGGGGAGGTTCCTGTCTTTTCTCCGGGGGATGCTCTCTGGCAGGGAGCGCAGCCGCCTTGCGGTACTCCTCCGGGGTCATCCGCTGCTGTTCCCCGGCAAAGGGGCGGTTTTTGATCTCAAACCAGCTGAGGCGGCTCTGTCTTCCGGCGGCGTCCCGGGCCATGGTCACATTCCCCAAGGAAGACAGAGCCCCCTTGCAGGCGTTTAGCACCCCGTTAAAGACCTGCCGCTCGTCCGAAAGCTTTACCTCCAGCTTGGCGGGGTGAACGTTGACATCCACCATCCCCAGGGGGATCTCCAGGTTCAGAACGCAGCCGGGGAACTTCCCGACCATCAGGCTGTTTTTGTATGCTTCCTCCAGGGCGGCCATCATAGTGCCGCTCCTCACATACCGGTGGTTGATGAAAAAATGCTCCATGGACCGGCTGGCCTTGGCGCACTCCGGTTTGGTGATAAAGCCGGAGACCGAAAGACCGCCGAAAGCACCCTGGCCCTCCACCGGGATGAGGCTGCCGCCAAACTCCCCGCCGTACACCCCGTAGATGGCGGAAAGCAGTTTCCCGTCACCAGGGGTGTGAAGCTTTCGCTGCCCTTCCCGCAGGAACTGGAAGGAGATTTCCGGGTGGGAGAGGGCCAGACGGTCCAGGAGGGTAGCCACGGCGTTCCCTTCGGTGCTGTCCTTTTTGAGGAACTTCATCCGGGCGGGTACGTTGTAGAACAGGTCCCGGACCAGGATGGTGGTCCCCAGGGGACATCCGGCGTCGTCCAGCTCCTTCTCCTCCCCGCCGTGGATCTGGTACCGGCTCCCCAGGGCCTCCTCCTTTGTCCGGGTCAGAAGTTCCACCCGGCTCACCGCGCAGATAGAGGCCAGGGCCTCCCCCCGAAATCCCAGGGTGCCGATCTCTCCCAGGTCCTCCGGGGTCAGCACCTTGCTGGTGGCGTGGCGGAGAAAGGCCTTGGGGATGTCCTCCCGGAGGATGCCGCAGCCGTTGTCGGTAACCCGGATAAACCGGACCCCGCCGCTTTGGATCTCCACCGTAATGGCGGTGGCCCCGGAGTCGATGGCGTTTTCCACCAGCTCCTTCACCACCGAGGAGGGGCGCTCGATAACCTCCCCTGCGGCGATGAGTTCGGCGGTGGCACGATCCAGAAGATGGATCCTGGGCATGGGCGTTCCCTCCTTTCCCTTTCTATTTCAGCAGTTTCTTGAGTTCATATAGCAGGTTCAGCGCCTCCAGAGGAGTGAGGGTATCCACATCGATCTCCCGGAGGCGGCGCTTGGCGGCCTCCATCCCCTCGTCCACAAAGAAGGTCTGCTGGCTCTCCTCCCTGGCCTTGACCCGGGTGGAGATCTTGGCTTCGGACACCTGTCCGGTCTGCTCCAGCCCCTTCAAAACCTCGTGAGCCCGGTCGATGACCCACCGGGGGATCCCCGCCAGCTTGCTCACCTCGATGCCGTAGCTGTCGTCCGCCCCGCCGGGAAGGATCCGCCGGAGGAAGGTGATCTCCTCCCCCCGTTTCTTCACCGCCACGTTGTAATTCTTCACGCAGGGGATGGCGGCTTCCAGCTCGGTAAGTTCGTGGTAGTGGGTGGCGAAAAGGGTCTTGGCCCCCAGCCGGTTCTTGTCAGCGATAAACTCCAGCACCGCCCGGGCGATGCTCATACCGTCAAAGGTAGAGGTCCCCCGGCCGATCTCATCCAGGATGAGAAGGCTCTTTGCGGTGGCGTTTTTCAGAATGGCGGCCACCTCGCTCATCTCCACCATAAAGGTGGACTGCCCCGAGGAGAGGTCGTCCGAGGCCCCCACCCGGGTGAAGATGGCGTCCACCACCCCGATCTTGGCGTAACTGGCCGGGACAAAGGAGCCGATTTGGGCCATAAGGACAATAAGGGCCACCTGGCGCATATAGGTGGACTTTCCCGCCATGTTGGGCCCGGTGATAATGGCAATCTGGTTTTCCCCGTTGTTGAGGCTGGCGTCGTTGGGGACAAACGGCACCCCGGAAAGGATCTCCTCCACCACCGGATGCCGCCCGTCGTTGATGACGATCTCGTCGGAAAGGTCCACAATGGGCCGGCAGTATCCCGCCGTCATGGCCACGTTGGCAAAACTGCACAGAACATCCAGCTTTGCCACAGCGGCGGCAGTAGTCTGGATCCGCCCCAGTTCCCCGGCCAGCGCGCTGCGCACCTCCTCAAAGAGACTGCTTTCCAGCTCCAGGATCTCCTGCTGGGCGGAGAGGACCTTGTTTTCCAGGTCCTTTAATTCCTGAGTGATGTAACGCTCGCAGTTGCTAAGGGTCTGCTTGCGGATGTAGCTGTCCGGCACCTGGGAGAGGTAGGACTTGGTGACCTCGATGTAATAGCCGAATATTTTGTTAAAGCCGATTTTCAGGCTCTTGATGCCGGTGGATTCCCGCTCCTTGCTCTCGATGGAGGCGATGATCTCCTTGGTGTGGTCGGAGAGGTACCGCACCTCATCCAGCCGCTCACTGTACCCCGGGCGGATGACCCCGCCGTCCTTTAGGGTGATGGGGGGCTCGTCGCAGATGGAAGAGGCGATAAGCGCCGCCATATCCTCTAAAGTGTCGATGCCGGCGAAGATTTCCTGGAGATCGGCACAGGTGACTTCCAGAAGCAGTTCCTTGAGGCCGGGAAGTCGTCTCATGGCGGCCCCCAGGGATGTGAGATCCCGGGGGTTGGCGCTGCCATAGACGATCTTGGTCATCAGCCGCTCCATATCGTAGACCCCGGTAAGCTGCTGGGTGATCTTAGACGCTAAAATGCTGCTGGTGGTAAGCTCCTCCACGGCGTTGAGGCGCTTGTTGATGATGGCGGCGGAAATGAGAGGCTGTTCGATCCAACTGCGGAGCAGCCGCTTGCCCATGGCGGTCTTGGTGCGGTCCAGTACCCACAGGAGGGTTCCCCGGCGCTCCCGGCCCCGGATGGTTTCGGTGAGTTCCAGGTTCCGGCGGGCGGTGACATCCAGCTTCATAAACTGCTTGTCCGAGTAAAGCTGGATCTGTTCCATCCGCTCCAGCCCCACCCGCTGGGTCTCCCGAAGGTAGGAGACCAAGGCCCCCAGGGCGGCGGTGGCCGCCGGAGATTCGGCAAGACCCAGGTCGCTTAGGGAGCGCGCCTTAAACTGCCGCAGCACTTCCAACTGGGCCGCCGCTGCGGAAAACCGCTCCTCCTCCAGGATGTCGGCGGTGCAGCAAAGCTTTTCCCTCAAAAAAGCGGTGATCCTTTTCCGTTCCAAAAGCTCCTCGTTAAAGATCACCTCCCGGGGGAAGAACTTGCCCAGTTCGTTGATGACCATGGTTTCGTCCCCGGCGGAAAGCTGGGTGACGTTTAATTCCCCGGTGGAAACGTCCCCAAAGGCCAGGCCGCAGCCCTCCTTCCGCCAGCAGATGCTGGCGATAAAGTTGTTGGTCCCTTCCTCCAGCAAAGAGGAGTCGATGAGGGTGCCCGGGGTCACCACCCGGATAATGTCCCGCTTCACCAGCCCCTTGGCCAGGGCGGGGTTTTCCATCTGCTCGCAGATGGCCACCTTGTAGCCCTTTTTGATTAGACGGTCAATGTAGCTTTCGGCGCTGTGGTAGGGAACGCCGCACATGGGGGCGCGTTCGTCCAGGCCGCACTCCCGCCCGGTGAGGGTCAGCTCCAGCTCACGGGAGACGAGAAGGGCGTCGTCAAAGAACATCTCGTAGAAGTCCCCCAGGCGGAAAAACAGGATCTGGTCCTTGTGCTGGTTTTTAATCTCCAGATACTGCCGCATCATAGGGGAAAGTTTTTCCAGCTCCTCCGGCGTCAGCATGGGGCGGGCCCCCTTTCTGTCATGGTTTTGTCTCTTTTACCGATCCGTTCAGTGGCACCCGGAGCAGCCGGAGCAGTCGCCGCCGCAGGAGGTCTCCTCCTGGATGGTGGCAGGGTCCTCCCCGTTGGCGCTGTAGACGATGATCTGCTGGATGAAGTTGAGGATCCGGTCCAGCTCCTCCTTGGTGGTGTTGTAGGCCATCATGGTGGGGTGGGCCATAATCCGGGCGTAGATGGACCGGACCTCCTCGTTGAGAGCGGCCAGCTTTGCCGGGTCCTTCTCCTCCTTCTGCACCTCAGCGTTGAGGGACAGCTTCTTGAGGTTGAAGTCCCCGATCATCCCCTGAAGCTCGGCATCGCTGTCGGCGGCGTTCTTGGCCACGTTGTAGGCGGTGTACTCGTCGCTCCGCTGGAGGGCGGCCCCCAGCTCTCTTGCCATTTCGATAATATCCATCTTCTTTTCGCTCCTATCTTTTTTGTATTCTATCTGCAAAGGATTAAGGCTTTGCTTATTCGTTCTGTATCATATAGAGTTCCACCAGGATGTCCTCAATTTCGCTGCGGACAAATTTTTCACCCGGTGTAAAGAGATCCTTCCCCAGGAGCCGTTCTTCGTAGCGGCACGGATTATAGGGGAAATATTCATCGTGGTAGGGTCCTTTCGGAAAAGGGCGGGACCTGCTGTCTCTCACTTTCAGCAGCTCGTTCAGCAGCACGGGGTCGTTCTCCCCGTGTAAAAAGGACGGGTAGTGGTCCAAAATATAGTGTGGTCTGTTTTCACGGTTCAAGCGGTACGCTTCCATCCCCCAGGCTTCCCACTTTTTTGCGGCTGCCTCCTCCTGAAACAAAAGCGCCATCATCCTCATATTCAGCAGGGGGAGTAGGTGCATGATATACACTTTTCGGTCCCACGCTGCCTGTATGTACGACTGCCGCTCAAAGGCCAGTGCTTCTGACACAAGAAGATATTCTTCGTATAAGCCGATCTGCTTATCGCTTCTTGCCGCCTGTGCATAGAGCAGGATCTTCATGCTCCGGGTGTCCGGAACATTTGTCGCCCTCAATTCGGCTATCAAGTCGATATTTTTTTCCTTCAGCGTTTTCATCCTGCAATATGCCCCCCTCCCCTTTTCTCTGTCGGACGGAGATTTCCTTATCCCATTCCCGTCAAGGCCTCCCGCTCCAGGACTTCCCGCACCTCCTCGATCCCGGAAAGCCGCCGGCAGCGGGGAAAGCTCTCCTCGTTGTGTCCCGACCAGGTGAGGTGGACAACATGATATTCCCCGTCCTCGGTGAGATACAGCGCCCGGTCGTCGGAATCGCACCTCGCCACCGCCCACAGCCGTCTGCCCCAAAGGGGGTGGCTTTCGCCGATCTCCCGTTTCAGCTCTGCCGCAAAGGAGCGGTCGGTGAGGGGCAGCATCCGCCAGGAGAAGCTGTCGCCGTACTGCCTGTCCAGGTCGTAGAAGATCTCCTCCAGGGTCATGGGGTCCCCTCCCCCGGGATCAGCTGCCCCTCCAAAGCCCAGTTATGGGCCGAGACGATCTCCACCTGGGCGAACTCCCCGGCGAGGCCGGGGTCCCCGGGGAACTCCACAATGACGTTCTGGTCGTTCCGGGAGGTGAGCTTCCCCTCCCCCCGTCCGGGACCCTCCACCAGCACCCGGAAGGTTTTCCCCACCTGGCGCTCCATGTATTCGGTCCCGATCTGCCCTTGGATTTCCAGCAGCTCCTGGAACCACCGGGATTTATCCTCCGCTGGGGTAGGATCCGGGAAGCCTTCCGCCTTGGTCCCGCTCCGGCGGGAGTAGAGGAAGGTATAAAGGGCGGTGTAGCCCACCCGGCGGACCAACTGTAAGGTCCCCTCAAAATCCTCCCGGGTCTCCCCGGGGAAGCCCACGATAATGTCGCTGGTGAGGGAAAGGTCCGGCATCCGCTTCCGGGCGTAGTCGATAAGGTCCAGATAGGCCGCCGTGTCGTACCGGCGGTTCATCCGCTCCAGGACCCGGTCCGAGCCGGACTGAACCGGAAGGTGGAGGTGCTTCGAGACCTTTTCGCAGTCCGCCATGGCGTCCAGCAGTTCCTGGGTACAATCCTTGGGGTGGGAGGTCATAAACCGAATACGAAACTCCCCCGGCAGGTCGTTGATCCGCCGGAGCAGTTCCGGGAACCGGATCCCCCCTGCGTAGGAGTTGACGTTCTGCCCCAGAAGGGTGATGTCCTTGTATCCCTCCCCGATGAGACCCTCCACCTCCCGAAGGATGTCCTCGGGGCGGCGGCTGCGCTCCCGCCCCCGAACATAAGGAACGATGCAGTAGGAGCAGAAGTTGTTGCAGCCATACATCACCGTCACCCATGCCTTGGGCCAGCCGGTGCGCCGGGCGGGAAGGTTTTCAAGGATGGTGTCAGGCTCCTCCCCTGGACTTTTGATGCTCCGCTTGCCCTGGCACAGCGCCCCATAAAGGCTCTCCGGCAAACGTGCCCAAGCGTCCGCCCCCAAAACCAGGTCCACATGGGGGTAGCTTTTTTTGATCTTGTCTGCGACGCTTTGCTGCTGGGTCATGCACCCAGACATGGCGATGATGAGCCCCGGCTTCTGGCGTTTGTAGTGTTTCATCGCCCCTACAGTGCCCAGGACGCGCTTTTCGGCGTTTTCCCGGACGGCGCAGGTGTTGTAGAAGATCAGGTCGGCCTCCTCCGGGGACTCGGTGAAGCCGTAGCCCATCTCCCCCAGAATCCCCTTGATCCGCTCCCCGTCCGCCGCGTTCTGCTGGCAGCCGAAGCTGTGGACCAGGGCCAGGGGCGGGGTCTCGTATTTTTGGGCCAGATGCTCCCGGATGAGCCGGGTGTACTGCCGCTGCCCCGCCAGCTGGGTATAGTCTAAAATGTAGTTTTCTTTTTCCGGCAAAGTGGTTCCTCCGAATAATGGTGGTAAAAAGCTTGAACGGAAATATTATAGCACTTTTTCCCTGTCGTTTCAACCAAAAGAAACAGGTCAGAAGGGTTCCATGTGGCGGTAGCTCCCCAGTCCCAGGGTGTCAAACTCGTCCTTCCCTGCCTGGGAAACCACCCCCAAAGCCCGCAGAACCCGGTTGATGGTCCCCTCCCCTTCCACAGGGCCAAGAACGACCTCCCCGCCCTCCAGCAGGACCGCCGCCTGGGTGCCGTGGCCGCCGAAGTAGTCGGTTTCGATGTAGCCCAGGGGATGGTCCCGGGAGCCCTCCCGGAGGAACCGGGAGACCGCCCCGTCCCAGGCCACAAGGACCGGGCAGTCCGGCCCCTCCGGCCCGGGGAAGGCCTCCTCGATCTGCTCCCACAGCCCGTCGGTAAGAAAGAGGAGGGCGAAGTCCTGGGGCAGCTCCACCACCTGGGCCTCCACCCATCCCCGGGAGAGGGCCAGGACGGCTTCCCGCTCCCCTGCCACGGCTCGAATGTGATGTCCCATCGCTTCCTCCCCGGTCAGCCCTTGACCATCCGCTTGGCGAAGATCTCCGCCTTTCGCAGGTCGGTTTCGTCGGGGTGCTTTCTGGCGATGCCGCCGATGAGCTTCCAAGGGCCGTAGGTGTCGTACCCACGGCACTGGAACCGCCCCTGGCAGGTCACCCCCCGGCTCTCCAGCAGACGGCGGATGCTGCCGGTGTAGTCCTTCCAGCCGATGCCGCAGGTGTCCGCCAGAAAGACCCGCTGGGCGGGGGTGAACTGGGCCTCCTGGGCGAACTTCACCAGGGTCTCGTGAAAGCCCCCGAAGTACACCCCGGAGGCCAGGCCGATGAGCTTGTAGGGGGAAATATCCGGGATGCCCTCTTTGACCACGTCCACCGTCCTGGCCCCCATCTTTTTTGCCATCCGCTCCACAATCTTTTTGGTGTTGCCGTGGTGGGTGGAGGCGTAGAGAATGATGGTTTTCATAAAGCCCTCCTTGTGTCGGAACCGGACAAAGGCGCATCCCCGGGCCCGAGCTGGAGACGCGCCTTTGCCGATATGGTTACAGGATGATGAGTTCCTTGGGGCTGTGGGTCAGGTCCTCGCAGCCGTTTTCGGTGATGACCACAATGTCCTCGATGCGGCAGCCGAACCGGCCGGAAAGGTAGATGCCGGGCTCCACCGACATGACAATGCCAGCTTCACAGTCCGCCTTGCTGATGGCGGAGAAGCGGGGCTCCTCGTGGATCTCAATGCCCAGGGAGTGCCCGGTGCCGTGGCCGAAGCAGCCCTCGTATCCTGCGCCGTAGATCATATCCCGGGCGGCGGCATCCACCGCTACACAGGGCACCCCGGGGGCGATCTTGGCAATAGAGGCCAGCTGGGCCTGGAGGACTAGGTTATAGACCTTCTCCATCTCCTCGGTGACATGGCCGATAGCCACAGTCCGGGTCATGTCGGAGCAATAGCCTGCAAAGGCGGCCCCGAAGTCCATGGTGAGGAAATCCCCCGCCTGGACCGGCCGGTCCCCGGGCACCCCGTGGGGCATACTGGAATTGGGGCCTGCCACGCAGATGGTGGCGAAGGCCAGGCCGTCCGCCCCGTTCTTCTTCATGCGGTACTCCAGTTCCGCTGCAATCTGACGCTCGGTCATCCCGACCTTGATGAACTCCAGTATTTCACTGAAGGATTTGTCGGTGATGCTTTGGGCCTTGCGGATGGCTTCCAGCTCGCTGCTGTCCTTGATCTTCCGCAGCTCCTGGATGGCGCTGTCCACACGGTCGTCTGTAAGGATCTCCACCTCGGGGAGCATCTCCCGGAAGCGGTTCATCTCCCCCACTGTCTGGTAGGTGATCTCCAGGGCCAGGCGACGGATACCATGCTTTTTCACCAGTTCCCCAAGCTGCTCCTCCAGCTTATCCTGAAGGATGACCTCGCAGCCCTTTACCGTTTTCCGGGCGGCCTCGATGTACCGGAAATCAAAGATGGCGTAAGCCCCCTCCCGGGTGACCAGAAGGTGCCCGGCGGTGGAACGCATCCCGGTGAGGTAGTACCGGTTTACCGTGGAGGTGATAAGGGCGCCGTCCACATCCTCGGGAAGCCTAGCGATGAGATTTTGGATACGATTCATGGTTTTGCTTCTCCTTTCCGTCCTGCCGCAGCCCGGTAACAGTCCTGCATGGCTGCGGCGTCTTCACTTTGCGTCCCGGCGGATTCACAGATAATCACCGGGGAACAGCCGTACTGTAGGATCTCCTCCGCCAGGGGCTCAAACCAGGGGCCGTACTGGCGGTCTTCAAAGGTGAGGTGCCTTTTCTCCCCACCCTTTTCGGTGTATTCGATGCGGGAAAAATGGGAGTGAAACACCCGAAGCCGGTCCCGCCCCAGACGGCTGTCCATCAGGCGGAAAGCGGCGGCGAACTCCTCCCCGGTGGTCATCCTGCCCAGGGTCCGGGCGTTCAAATGCCCCCAGTCGATACAGGGGACAAGCCGGTCGTCAATGGTGCAGAGTTCCAGCACCTCCTCCAACGTCCCCAGCTGGTTCAGCTTTCCCATGGTCTCGGGACAGAGGGTGATGTCCGAAAGCCCAGCCTCGTCCAGGGCAGCTAACGCTCTTTTCATGGTATCCTTGGCCAGCTCCAGCGCATCCTTCCGGCTGAGCTTGGCACAGGAGCCGGTGTGGACCACCACCCGGTCCGCCCCCAGGAGCTTCGCCGCCGCAGCGGAATCCAGGATATACCGGATGCTCCCCAGCCGCTTCTCCTCCTCGATGCCGGAAAGGGAGATGTAGTAGGGGGCGTGGAGGGAAAGGCGGATCCCCTTTTCCCCACAGCTTTTCTTAAGGCTGGCGGCGGTATCGGGATTGACCCGCACCCCCCGGCCGCATTGGTATTCAAAGGCGTTGAGGCCGAAGCGTTCCAGGTAGTCCGGGATCTGGGTGGTTTTTTTGTAGCCCATAGCGGAAAAGCTGTCCGCCGTCCCCGCCGGGCCGAACCAAATCTTATCCATTCCCGTTTCCTCCTTGTTTCAGCCCTTTGATATAGCCGCTTTCGCTTCCGTCCCAACCGCAGCGGATACATCTTCCGCCCTCAAAATGATGGTCGCAGTTTGGGTATCCGTAGAGGTGGTGGGCGCATTCCGGGCAGAGCCGAAGCATCTGGGAACTCCCCTTCCGGAAGCTGCTCCCACACTCGTCACAAATCACAAGCTCCCAGCCCTCCATCCGGGGGTTTGGCTGCCACCGGCGGGGAATGTAACGCTTTAGGACCTGTTTTTCCCACCGGCGCTTCACCGCCAGGAAGCCCCAGTCTTCCTCCTCCATAGGCTCCACCAGCACCGAAAGGCACCGGGAGAGTTTCCCGCAGAGGACATCGGTAAAGATCTGGTCCCCCACTACTGCCGCCGCCCTGGGGGAGATCTCCATCTCTTTCAGGGCTCGCCAGAGGGGAAAGGGCAGCGGCTTTTTTGCGTCAGCGACATATTCCAGCCCCAGCCCCCGGGCGAAAGGGGCCACCCGTTCCGCAGTGTTGTTGGAGAGGACCAGAAGGCGAAGCCCCGCCTGTCCCTGCTCCTCCAGCCAATCCTTGATCCGCTCGTGGGGGATGGGGTTGTCGTGGGTGGTCAGGGTGTTGTCCACGTCCAGGAACAGGACCCGGATCCCCTGCTCCAGGAAGAACCGGGTGGGGATCTCATAGATACGCCGGAAGCTGTAGTCGGGGTAAAAGAGAGACATCCGCCCCCTCCTCCTTTTGCAGCAAAAAAGCGGGCATTCTGGGAATGCCCGCCCTTTTCGCGTCGCCAATTACTTGTACTTGCGCTTACGAGCAGCCTCGGACTTCTTCTTGCGCTTCACAGAAGGCTTCTCGTAATGCTCTCTTTTACGCACTTCAGCCAGCACGCCAGACTTGGCGCAGCTCCTCTTGAAACGTCTGAGGGCGCTCTCCAGAGACTCATTATCTTTAATTCTGATTTCTGCCATTACCTTTATTCCCTCCCCACGCCAAACGGCTGGAGTAATATCCCCCTAAAAGCAGAAGGATAACACAACAAATTATACACCACAATATTTTGTTATGTCAAGTACCCTTAGGGGAATATCTGCTGAAAAAACAAACTTTTGTGGGGTTGACAAGGAAATTTTTAGTTCAATGCCTTCCCCCGCCGGTTCATTTTGCCACGATGTTAAGAAGTTTGCCCTTGACAAAGATCTCCTTGAGGATCTGTTTTCCCTCCAAAGCGGCCTTTACCGCCGGTTCCTCCTTGGCGATGGCGGTGACCTCTTCCTGGGCGGCATCGGCGCCGACAGTAATCCGGGCCTTGATCTTGCCGCAGATCTGCACCACCATCTCCACCTGGTCGTCCACACACTTTTCGGGGTCATACTCCGGCCAGGCGGCGTGGGCCAGCATGATGGTCTCCCCCATGGCCTCGTACATCTCCTCGGTGATGTGGGGGGCAAAGGGATTCAGCAAAGTGATAAAGGTCCGCAGTTCCCCCTTGGTGATGCTCCCCTTCTCGTCAATCTGGTTGAGAACGGTCATCATGGCGGCGATGGCGGTGTTGAACTTAAGGTTCTCCACATCCTCGCTCACCTTCTTAATAAGCTTGTGGAAGGAAGCGCTGAGTTCCGGGGAGTAACCCTCCTCCGGGGTCATCTTGTCGGCCAGGCCCCAGACCCGCTCCAGGAATCGCTTGCAGCCCTTGATGGACTTGGGGCTCCAGGGAGCGGTCTTTTCAAAGTCACCGATGAACATTTCGTATAGGCGCATGGTATCCGCCCCATAGTCCCGGATAATGTCGTCAGGATTTACCACGTTCCCCCGGGACTTGCTCATCTTCTCCCCGTTCTCCCCCAGGATCATGCCGTGGCTGGTGCGCTTGGCGTAGGGTTCCGGGGTGCTGACCACCCCGATGTCGTAAAGGAATTTATGCCAGAAGCGGCTGTAAAGAAGGTGAAGGGTGGTATGCTCCATACCGCCGTTGTACCAGTCCACCGGCATCCAGTAGTCCAGGGCCTCCTTGGAGGCCAGGGCCTTGTCGTTGTGGGGGTCGCAGTACCGCAGGAAGTACCAGGAGGACCCCGCCCACTGGGGCATGGTATCGGTCTCCCGCTTGGCGGGCCCGCCGCAGCAGGGGCAGGTTGTGTTCACCCAGTCGGTGATCTTGCTCAGGGGGCTCTCCCCGTCGTCGGTGGGCTCGTAGCTCTGAACATCAGGCAGCAGCAGGGGCAGCTGGTCCTCAGGGATGGGCTGCCAGCCGCACTTGTCGCACCAGACCATGGGGATGGGTTCGCCCCAGTACCGCTGGCGGGAGAAGACCCAGTCGCGAAGCTTGTAGTTCACCTTGGAGCAGCCCTTGCCGTTCTCGGTGAGCCACTGGGTGATCTTCGTTTTAGCCTCCTCCACAGTCAGGCCGTCCAGCATCCCGGAATTGACCATAACGCCGGTGGCGCAGTCTGTAAAGGCTTCTTCCTGTACATTCCCGCCCTTTACCACTTCGATAATGGGAAGGCCGAATTTCTTGGCAAACTCCCAGTCCCGTTCGTCGTGGGCGGGCACCGCCATAATGGCCCCGGTGCCGTAGGTGGCCAGAACATAATCCGAGATGAAAATGGGGATCTCGGTGCCGTTTACCGGGTTGATGCCCCGCACCCCGTCCAGACAGACACCGGTCTTGTCCTTGTTCAGCTCGGTGCGTTCCATGTCGCTCTTCGCTGCGGCGGCCTGCTGGTAGGCTTTGACCTCCTCCTGGTTGTTCAGCAGGGGCATCCATTTCTTTACCAGCTCATGTTCCGGGGAAAGGACCATGTAGGTGGCCCCAAAGAGGGTGTCCGGACGGGTGGTAAAAACCACAATGTTGTCCCCGGTGGTGGCCTGGAAGGTGACCTCTGCGCCGGTGGAGC
>CAJUFK010000027.1 GCA_910585535.1 uncultured Angelakisella sp.
GCGACCAGGGCGCCGCCCTGGACCTGCAGCCCTGACGGGGCTTTGCCCCTTCGGGCACGTGGGCTACGCCCAGCCTTTGAAAAGGCTTGAGCGAAACTTTTAGACCCTCCGTTACGCAGTGGTTATCGTGGGTCCTGCCTGGAGTCTTAACGGCGTTTTGTCCGAAGCGCAAAATCGCCCCCCGCAACCTAGCAAGGGGCGACTTCTACCTTCCGCTTTTTACAGCTTCCGACTCCAGGCACAACTTAGGGCCTGGCACAACCCTTAGCCGCGGAGCGGCGGGGAGGGTGTGCCTGCGGGCGCTAGCCCGCCCAAATGGCTGTGGCCCCGCAGGGCAGCACAAAGCCGGTGGCCTCCACCGGGAGACCGATCTCATCCGCTGTTACCAGGCCCCCGGCGTACCGGCGGCCCACTGTCACGCCTAGGATGTAGGACATCACCGACGGGGACAGCCCGGTGGTGTAGGAGTTCACCGCGAAGAACAGGGGATCAGCGGTCAGCGCCCCGGCGCAGAGTTCCACCAGGCTGTAGATGCTGTCCTCCAGCTTCCAGACCTCCCCGCCCGGCCCCCGGCCATAGGAGGGCGGGTCCATGATAATGGCGTCATACCGGCTTCCCCGGCGGATCTCCCGCTCCACAAACTTCCGGCAGTCGTCTACAATCCACCGGATGGGCTTGTCCAACAGGCCGGAAAGGGCCTGGTTCTCCCGGGCCCAGGCCACCATCCCCTTGCTGGCGTCCACATGGCAGACACTGGCCCCGGCGGCGGCGCAGGCCAGGGTGGCCCCCCCGGTGTAGGCGAAAAGGTTCAGCACCCGAACAGGCCGCCCGGCTTTCCGGATAAGGTCCCCAAAGAGGTCCCAGTTCACCCCCTGTTCCGGGAACAGGCCGGTGTGCTTAAACCCCGTGGGGCTGATCTTGAACCGCAGGTTCTCCCCATAGGCGATGGTCCAAAACTCCCGGATCCGGCTGCGGAACTCCCACTGGCCGCCCCCCTTCTGGGAGCGGTGATAATGGGCGTCGGCCCTTTGCCAGGCCGGGCCCTTTTCGGTCTGCCAAATCACCTGGGGGTCGGGGCGGATGAGGGTGACCTCCCCCCACCGCTCCAGCTTTTCCCCTTCGCTGGCATCCAGAAGGGCAAAATCCCGCCAGCCTGCGGCCACCCTCACGAGAGGGTCTCCCGAATGGCCCCGACGATCCGGTTGGCAATGGCGGTGATCTGCTCCTGATCGGGGCCCTCCACCATCACCCGGATCAGGGGCTCGGTGCCGGAGGGCCGGATCAGCACCCGGCCCTTGCCGGCCAGCTCCTCTTCACAGGCCCGGACGGCGGCGGTAATCTCCAGGCTCTCCGCCAGCCCGGCCTTCATATCCACGGTGGCCTCCATATTCACCAGCACCTGGGGCAGAATGGTGATGACCTTTGTCAGCTGGCTCAACGGCTTGCCGGTGTCCTTCATCACCCGCATCAGCTGGATGGCCGAAAGCTGGCCGTCCCCGGTGGTCATGTAGTCGGTGAAGATGATGTGCCCCGACTGCTCCCCGCCGATGTTGTACCCCTGGGCCAACATAGTCTCCAGGACGTACCGGTCCCCCACCTTGGTGGTTTTGACCGTTACGCCGTTTTCCTTGGCGAAGTTCATAAAACCGTAGTTGCTCATCACCGTCACCACGGCGGTGTCATGGCAGAGGGTCCCCTGGCGCTTCATTTCGGTGGCGAAAATGGCGATCATCTGGTCTCCGTCCACCAGGTTCCCCTTCTCGTCCACCGCCAGGCACCGGTCGGCGTCCCCGTCAAAGGCAACCCCCAGGTGGTACCCCCCAGCCTTCACCCGGTCCCGGAGATTTTCAATGTGGGTGGATCCGCAGTCCTGGTTGACGTTCACCCCGTCGGGCTCCCGGCAGATGACGTCGGCGTCGGCCCCCAGAAGGGCGAACAGCTCCCTGGCGGTGCGGCTGGCGGAGCCGTTGGCGCAGTCGGCCAGCACCTTCATCCCCCGGAGGGGCTGCTCCCCGGGGACCGTGCCGGCGATGTGTCGGATGTACTCCACCGCCAGGTCCTCCCCCTGGGTGTGGCGGCCGATCTCCCCCGCCTCCGCCTTGTGCATGGGGATGGCGTCGTCCAGGATCATGTCCTCGATCTCCGCCTCCTGGTCGTCGGTGAGCTTATACCCCTTGGAGCCAAAGATCTTGATGCCGTTAAACTGAAAAGGGTTGTGGCTGGCGGAGATCATCACCCCGGCGTCCATCCCGTGGGCCACGGTGAGGTAGGCCACGGCGGGGGTGGGGACCACCCCCAGGGAGACGCAGTCCGCCCCCCCGGCGCAGAGCCCCGCCGCCAGGGCGGCCTCGATCATATCCGAGGAGAGCCGGGTATCCTTGCCGATAAAGACCCGAGGCTTGCGGTCCCCCAGCCGCTCCCGCAGGACGGTGGCCAGGGCCTGGCCCACCTGGGCGCTGCGCTGGATGGAGAGGTCCCGGTTGGCCACCCCCCGGATGCCGTCGGTGCCAAATAGTCTTCCCATAGTAAGTACCTCCGTTTTTCTAGTTGATATGCTATCTTATGGCAAAACCGGTTTTTTGTGAAAAAAATCGGGCCGTCAGCTTGCTAAAAATAAAATTTCGCCGGTGGGGAGGGCTACAATGGGCCAAATGGGCCCCATTCGCTCTGGAAGGGGAAGATGGGTGGGCGGGCCCTCCGGGGGCCGAGCCCCCTCCAAGGGGAGAGAATCCTCCACCGGAGCCTGGGACAGAAGATTGTTCTGTCTCCCTCCGTTATTGTTCCGCGCTTCCACATCCACTTGCCAGGTAAACCGCTGTGCGCCGCCTTCCAGGGGGAGGTCGCAGAGGATGGTCTGTTCCTCCGGAAGGTAGATACAGGGCAGGTTCGGGTGTTCCGGCAGCTGGGGATGGACCACCCACTCATTCCAGCTGTTCAAGCCGTACTCTGTCAAACACCAGCGGGGCAGGTAATATTGTCTGGCGGCAGTGCTATAGGTCAACCCTTCATAAAGGAAGGTGTCCTCCGACACGAAACGATAGCGGTATTCCCCGGGGAACCAGTGCTTCCATTCCCACTTTGTCCCGTCAAAGTTTTTTTCGTATGACAGGTTAAAGAGAAGATTTTCCCGGATGTCATAGACCGAAAGGGCCGCCTGTCCTCCTTCATCCCGGGTGGAGAGCAGCACCCGGTCCCCCGAAGGGCTGACGGCCTCCGGGACCAGGCCGTTCCAGAAGCCGGGATACCGGACCAAGGTCGTCTGGCCGCTCTCCAAAGAGAAGCGGTAAAGGGAAAGGCGGTGGCCGCCGGTGTTTCCTACCGCCCCGGCCAATTCCCCCGGTTGTTCCGGATCCTCCTGGGGCAGGGTTTCCACGGGGTCCCTCGCCAGGAAGAGCAGTTCCCCGCCGGGGAGCGTAGCGATAGGGTAAGGCCGCCCGCTATCCCACTCCTGGTAGCGGGCCGCCATCTCCTGGGGCAGGGGGACATATCCCCCCTCTCCGTCGGGCATGACGGCAAAAACCGGGGTGTACCCCCGGAGGCTATCCACCGGAAAAGCGGGGGCCTTTTGGACCTCCCCCAGCCTGATGGTTTCTCCCGCCGCCGGGGACCAGACCACCTCCCGGTATTCCGGTCCGGGCCCGCGATGTTCCATGGCGCTTCGGATGACGAAGGAATCGTCCTCCCGGATCTCCGCCAGCCAAGTGTCCTCAAAGTATCCCCGGCCCTTTTCTCCCCCTTCCGGCACGGGGTCCCCTGTCAGCATCAGGGGCCCGCTGGCCAGGGTGGTCAGCTCGTCCTTGTGGATGTCATAGGCCATAAGCTGGAAGTTGTCCTGGTCCCAGTCATCCTCAGTGTAGTACATCACCCCGTCCCGGATCAGGTAGGGGGTGGCGGCGATGGGGATGCCGCCGTTCTTCCCCGGCCAGCGGGCAAGAAGTTTCCCGGTCTCCACATCCCAGGTGACCCACTCCTGGTCCTCCTCGGTCTTGTAGACGTGTCCCAGCACGGCGTTTTCCTCCGCCCACCAGATACAGCTGGCGCTCCATGAGCCCTCCTGTTCCCCCACAGGAGACTCCAGTTCCAAAAACCGGGCGGTCACCTTGCCGTCCGCCCCGATGTCATAAAGGTGGAGGTGTTCCTTCCCCGGCGTTTCCTCATCGCAGATGTCCTGGTACAAAAAAGTATTTTCGTTCACAAAGCGGTAAGTGCAGGAGCCGTACCCCGGGAACCAGTGGGCATCCTTCCAGCTTCCATAGGGGCCCTCGATGGTCCGCTCCAGGTTCACCAGCCGGTCCTCCTTGATGTCGTACAGGGAGAGTGCCACCACCCGGCGGCTGGGCGCCCCGTCCCAGCTGGAGAGCAGCACCCGGTTCCCCGAAGGGCTGACGCTCTCCACCTCCCGGCCGTTCCAGAAGTCCTCCTCCCGCACCGTCCGGAGGATTCCAGTCCCCGGTTCCATGGCGTAAAGAGTCAGCCGGTGTCCTGGGGTGTAGTACCCATCCGCCCCGGCCAGGGCGTCCGGCAGTTCAGGCTCCGGCTCCGGGGAAGCGGGGGGTTCCGCCGGGCTCTCCGGGGCAGGCCGTCCGTCGCTCTTTGAAGAGGGCGGCGGGGGCGCAGGGCTTTCCGTCGGGTTGGCACACCCCGCCACGAGACAGAAAATTAGGAACAGAGGGAGAAGCCTCTTTCCAGCCATAGCAGCCTCCTTTCGTTCTCCACAGAAGCGCGCCCTAGGGGCGGCTTCCCGCTGCACAAGGGTCGTCCAAGTACAGCGCCAAACCGCTTGTAAATTCGCGGTCAGCCTGTCCCGTGGTTGTTCCGGCCCTTGTCCCGATGAGTGATAACCACCGGCGCCCCGCCTTCCCGAAGGTGTTCCCCGATGGCCTGGGCAAAGGCCACCGAGCGGTGGCGCCCGCCGGTGCAGCCCACGGCGATGGTCAAGCGGCTCTTCCCCTCCTGCAGGTATAGGGGGAGGAGGAAGTCCACCAGGTCAAAGAGCCGCTGTAACAGCTCCCGGCTTTGGGGGGCCGCCATGACATAGTCCCGGACGGGGGCCTCCAGGCCGGTATGCTCCTTTAGCTCCGGGACATAAAAGGGGTTGGGAAGGCAGCGCACGTCAAAGACCAGGTCCGCCTCCATGGGCAGGCCGTTCTTAAAGCCAAAGGAGATGCACTGCACCGTCATCCCCTGGGCCGGGGTGGAGAGGAAGGTCTCCACCACCCGCTCCCGCAGCTGGGCCGGGGTGGTCAGGCTGGTATCGAAAACGAAATCGGCCTCCTGCCGCGCCTGGGCCAGCAGGTCCCGCTCCTGGCGGATGGCGTCCTCGATGGTAAGGGCGCTGCGCTCCAGGAGGGGATGGCGGCGGCGCCCCTCCTTATACCTCCGCAGAAGGATCTCGTCGTCGGCGTCCAAGAAGAGGAGCCGGAAGGGGTAGCCCTCCTCCCGGAGGCGGCGGAGGGCGCCGGTAAAGTCCGCAAACATTTCGCCGCCACGGGAGTCCACCACCATGGCCATACGCTGGGCGTTTCCCTGGGAGGTCCGGCCCAGCTGGGCGAATTTCTCCAGCATTTGGGGCGGGACATTATCCACGCAGAAGTACCCCAGATCCTCCAAGGTATTGACGACTTTGGATTTCCCTGCACCGGAAAGGCCGGTGACAATAATTAGCTCCATCTCTCTTCCCCTTTGCTGACGGTTTTCTCCATTATAACAAAGGGACGAAGGGAAAACAATCCCTTCCGGGAGCTGGGGACTTGTGGTTTGCTTATTTGTATGGATGTGCCTTGGCGATTAGGGGGCTGCGGACGGCGGCTGCCCTTGTACGAGGCCGGTCTGGGGAGGTCCGTTCAAAAAGCGGGCCCCTGGGGGGGCCTGTTTTGAAAAAGAAGCTAAGAAAGGATGGCTTTGCATCCATTCTTAGCTTCTCTGTTTTTGGGCAGGCTCGTTTTGGGGAATTTCGCGCCTGTGGGCGCTAGCCCATCCTGGCAAGGGGCGATTTCTACTTTTCGCCTTTTACAGCTTCCGACTCCAGGCACAACCTAGGCCCCGGCTCAACCCTTAGGCGCGGAGCGCCGGGGAGGGTGTGCGGGCGGCCGCTGGGCCGCCGCGGAGCGCCGGGGAGGGTGTGCCTGTGGGCGCTAGCCCACCCTGGCAAGGGACGTTACTGCCTTCCGCCTTTTACAGCCCACGACTCCAGGCACAACCTAGGTCCCGGCACAACCCTTAGGCGCGGAGCGCCGGGGAGGGTCTGCCAGCGGCCGCAGGGCCGCCGCCGGGGAGGGTGTGCGTGTGGGCGCTAGCCCACTGCGGTCTCAAGGGCGATGGTCATCATGTCCCGGAACTTTGTCTGGCGCTCTTCCGCCGTCATCGCCCGCTCCGAATCCCCAATCAGATCCGAAATGGTCAGCAGCCCCAACGCCTTTTTCTTCAAATATGCCGCGTTCATGTACAGCGCCGCACACTCCATCTCCGCGCAAAGAACCCCCATGTCCATCCACCGGTTGCTCCGCTCCGGATGGGCGCTGTAAAAAGTATCACTGGAAACTACGTTCCCCACCAGGAAGTTGCACCCCTGCTTTTCCGCCAGCCCTACCGCCGTCGAAAGCATCCCGAAATCCGCAATCGGCGCAAACGTCCCGGGAAGATCGTACTGCGCGCCGTAGTTGGAATCGGTGCAGGCCCCCTGGGCGATGACAATGTCCCCCAGATCCAGCCGGGGATCCATCCCCCCGGCGGAGCCGATGCGGATGATCTTTTCCACGTCGTAAAAAGCGAACAGCTCGTAACTGTAAATGCCCACCGAGGGCATCCCCATGCCGTGGCCCATTACCGAGACGGGGCGGCCCTTGTATTTGCCGGTGTAGCCGTTCATCCCCCGAACACTGGTGACCAGTTGGGCCTCTTCCAGGAAATTTTCCGCAATAAACTTTGCCCGCAGGGGATCCCCGGGCATCAGGCAGACCTTGGCAAACTGGCCTTTTTCAGCCGCGTTGTGGGGTGTACTCATCTTTTTGTCCTCCTTTTTTTGGCCTTTGGTGAAGCCGCCCAGAACGGCTTTTTGTACCGTTCTCATTATAGCATAAAAGGAAGGCAAATTCCATAAATAGTTTTAGAAGCTGTATTCATAACCTGTGAATACAGCTTCTTAGGGTGTGACCCTAAGAGATTTTACCGGCAGGGGAGGGCTGTCCATGGATCTTTTCGGCTTTCTTGGCCTCTTTGGCGGAGTGGCCCTTTTTCTTTACGGGATGTCCCTCCTTGGGGGCAGCCTGGCGGGGGTCTCCCGGGACTGGCTCCCGGGGCTGCTGAACCGCCTGGCGGGAAGCCCCCTTCGGGGGACCCTTCTGGGGGCGGCCGTCACCGCGGCTATCCAGTCCTCCTCCGCTGCCACGGTGATCGTGGTGGGCCTGGTGGACGCCAGGGTGATGAGCCTTCGCCAGGCCATCGGGGTAATCCTGGGGGCAAACCTGGGGACCACCGTCACCGCCCACCTCCTCTGCCTGGGGGGCGGGCCTGGATTGTTCCGCTTTCTCTCCCCCCAGGTCCTGGCCCCGGCGGCGGCTGTCCTGGGGATCCTCCTTTTTCTCCTGGCTAACGGGGACCGCCTTCGGGAGACGGGACAGCTTTTTTTGGGCTTTGGCATCCTTTTTACCGGAATGCTCCAGATGGAGGCGGCGGTGGCCCCTCTTCGGAGCAATCCCGCTTTTCCCCGCCTCTTTCAGACCATGAGCGACCCGCTTTTGGGCCTGCTGGCCGGGGCAGGGGTCACCGCTGTTATCCAGTCCTCCTCCGCCTCGGTGGGGATCCTCCAGGCGCTTTCCTCCACCGGGGCGGTGACCTGGGGGGCCGCCATGCCCATCATCCTGGGGCAAAACGTCGGGACCTGCGTCACGCCGCTTCTGGCCGGAGTGGGGGCCTCTGTCAACGCCAAGCGGGCGGCGCTGGCCCACCTTCTTTTGAATCTGGCTGGGAGCGGGGTGTTTTTAGCGGGCCTCTATCTGCTCCGGGGCCTTGGTGCGCCGGCTTTTTGGGGAGAAGCGGTGGGTAAGGAGGGGGTTGCCTGGTTCCATACAGCCTTTAACCTGGCAGTGGTGGGGATGTTCCTTCCGCTGACAGGGACCTTGGAGCGGGTACTGATGAAGGTGGGCCAAAGGCCGGAAAGAGGGGCTTTGGCCCCCAGGGCGCCCCGTTAGCCGTCAATCCAGGCCCAGCCGGGTTTGGAGCTGCCCCCAGGGGCTTCGCATCGGGGTCCCGAAAAACTCGGCCACCGAGCTTGCCAGGTTCTCCCCAATGGAGGGCAGATTGGCGGAGATCCACATGGCGTCCTCCGGGTTGTCGTGGTAAGCCAGTTCCACCAGCACCGCCGGGGCGCGGGTCCGGTTGACCTCCCCCAGGCTCTGGGTGGCGGCGGTCTGCACCGGCCCCGGGTAGATCTCCCGAAGATTGCTGGCGATGATTTCCGCCGCCCGGCGGCCCCGGCTGCTTCTGGGATCGTAAAAGACCACGCCGCCCCGGTTCTGTCCCTCCTGCCCCGGCGCCGAAGCGTTGGAGTGAAGCGCCAGGTGGAGCCCGTAGTCCCCTTGGTTGGACTGCCGGATAAAGTCCGCCGCTGTCTGGCTGGGGTCGTTCCTGGTAAAAGGAATGCCACTGGCCCGAAGCCAGGGTTCCATCTCGTCGGCCAAAAGATTCATATAGTATTCTTCGTTCCCTCCAATGACATAGGGGTTAAACTCCTGGGAGGAGGGACTGAGATACAGCATCGGCAAAGGAAACGCCTCCTTTATAAAGATATGGCGCTTTATCCTATGCTTCATCCCCCTCCGCCGTTCCATGGTACAGCTTCTAAAAAAGCGTTTCCCCTCATATGGATAGGGAGAAGGACAAGTTGGGGGCCTGCCGGAAGGGCGGCCCCTTGAGGTACAGGCCCAGGGACTTTGGGGGGCCTGATCCTTTCCGAAAGGTGGTGTTTGCCCTGAAAGGCGATCTTGCAATTCTTGGTCTTGTTGGCACCGCAATGGCTGCCGTTCCTGCCGCTGTCCTCCTTTGGGCCGGCCAGCCCCTCCTTGCATCCGCCCAGCTTCCCGATGGCTTTCCCCTTTCCTCCCCGGTTTTTCAAACCGAAGCCCCCGCTTCCTCTGTCCCTCAAGACAGCCCCGTCTCCGGCAGCTCCACCCTGCCTCCCCCGGCCCTGGGGGACAGCCTCTTTGTCCAGGGGGAGGCCGATCCCGGGGAGGAGGCCCTTCCCCCGGAGGTAAAGGGCCGCTGGGAATCCCCCATCCAGACCCTGAAGATCCTGGACCAGTCCACCGGGGAGGTGACAGAACTCTCCCTCTTTGAATACACCCAATGCGCCATCGCCGCAGAGATGCCGGCAAGCTACCACCTGGAAGCCCTCAAGGCCCAGGGGGTGGCCGCCCTTACCTACGCCCTCCACCAGGCGTCCCTTCAGCGGTCCCTTCCGGAAAGCGCCCGGGATCCTGCCCTAAAGGGGGCGGACCTTTCCGCCGACCCGGGAAACCGCAGGGGGTACATGACCGAGGAAAGCGCCCGGGACTTTTACGGGGACCAGTTCGACCACAGCTGGGCAAAGATCACCCAGGCCGCCCGGATCGCCAGCCGGTGCGTCCTTCTCTGGGAGGAGGAACCCATCGCCGCCGCCTACCATGCCATCAGCGCAGGGGAGACCACCGAAAGGGCGGAGAACATCTGGGACGGCCCCCTTCCCTATCTGGTGGAGGTGGACAGCAGCTGGGACATCCTTGCCCCGGGGTACAAAAGCACCCTTTCCGTCTCCGACGGGGAGCTGAAGGAGATCCTCACCGCCGCAGGGGCCCAGCTGCTCCCCGACGCCGCCACCTGGCTGGAGATTGAGGAGCGGTCCCCGGCAGGGTATGTCACGGCCATCCGCACCGGCAACCTTACAATCCACGGAAACCGCCTGCGAAATCTTTTGGGCTTGCGAAGCGCCGCCTTCGAGCTGGAGCGGACCCACAGCGGATACACCTTCTATGTTCGGGGGTATGGACACGGCGCAGGGATGAGCCAGGCGGGGGCGGATTATCTGGCGCGGCAGGGCCAGGGCTTTGGGGAGATTCTGACCCACTACTACACAGGCGCCGCCCTAACCGAGATCGGAGGAACCTGACCCCTGATAAAAAAACCGGCCTTCGTTTCCGCAAAGGCCGGTTTTCTTTCTTTATTGCTGGGCCCCGACATCCTCTTGGGGCTCTGCCGCCGGGGCAGGTTCCGGCGCAGGGGCATCCTCCGCCCGACGCACCCGTTTGGGGCGCAGCCCTGCCACATCGGCGCCGGTGACGATCCGGTTTCGGTTCCACACCGCCAGGGTCACCACCACAACCACCATCAGGGCCATTCCGGCGAAGCCGTAGCTTCCCGCCTGGACCGAGAGCCAGCAGAGGAAATTCCCTCCGTCGCTGAAGTTGGAGATGGTCCCCAGCTGCTCGAAGGCCTCGGCATTGGCTGTCACCGCCCCCAGGGTGAACAGCTCCGCCAGGGAGGAGGCACACCAGAGGATGGTGGAGGAGGCCAGCAGTCCGGCCAGAAGGCTCCGCATCAGATCCCCCCGGCAGACAATAACGATGACCCCGATAATATAGGGCAGCATTACAATATCCCCCTGGACCAGGAAACGGTTGCCGGGGATATTCCCCGCCAGGAAGGTGATAAGGGGGGCCACCATCAGGGTGACCACCACCATAGTCCCGTTCCCCAATGTTGTGGTGGGGGTCATGCCCAGGTAAAGGTTCCCCTTGATGCCCAGTTTTTCTCTGGAAAAGCTCACCATCCGCTCCCCAACGGGGGTGATGGCCCCGGCGAAGGCCTGGCCCAGGTGAGGGGCCAAGAAGGCCAGGGCTCCAAAGGTCATGGCCAGCTGGAGGATGGCAATGCCTTCCCGGCCGGCCAGCACCCCCAAAAGGATGCCCAGGGAGAAGCTCCACGCCACCGGGGAGGCCAGGGCCGCCCGGGGTTCGGTGCCCTTGGCCAGCACCAGGCGGGGCCGCCCGGGGATAAGGTTAAAGAGATGTTCCGCCACAAGGCCAAAGGGGACGGCGGCGGTGGCATATCCGCTGGTAACGGAGATGCCGGGGATCTGGCAGTACCGGGCCATCCGCCATCCGCAACGGTCGGAGAAGATCAGGATAAGGACCGACATTGCTCCGGCGGTGACCATCCCATAGGCCAGGCTGTCGGTAAGGCGCTCCACCATAGCTCCCAAAAAGGCCACGTGCCAAAGGTTCCAAAGGTCCAGGTTAAGGGTGCGGGTACAGCGGGAGAGGAGCATCACCCAGTTTACCAGCAGGTGGAGGGGGATGATCCAGGAGCTGATGGCCGAGGCATAGGCGATGGCCGAGGAGGCGGCCCAGCCGGCGTCGGTGATCTCCAGGGCCAGCTGATAATTCAGGGTGATGTCTGCGATCACCGAGGTAAGGTTACTGCCCAGGCTGTTCGCCATTAAATTAAGGCCGAAGACAGCGCCGGTGGTACGCACCCCTGCGCTTACTGCGTTTCCCAGGGAGAGGCCCAGGGCTTTGCCGCAAAGGGTAATGAGGATGGGGGTCATAATGAGCCAGCCCATCCGGACAAACAGCTCGAAGATGTGTAAAAACCAATTCAAGTGAATACCTCCTGGCCGGGGCCGTTTTTGGCCCGCGGCTGCTTTGTGTCAAATGCCGCCAGACAGCGGTGTTCTACATATTATAGCACAAAGCAGGGAGAATTACCAGAGGGCGAACCGCGTCAACTTGTACATTACATAAAAATTTCCCCTTTTGCCATCAGGACACTTGTTTTCTGAAAGGAAAAGAGTTATAATAGAGGAGCAATGTGCGGTGTAAGCCGTTGTGTATGGAGGGGTTCGCTCCGTATGCAGGGGACGGGGTGGTTGAGACACCCCGTTCCTGTTTTTATGCCTCAACGACATTATCCACGCTTTTTTCGGGATTACAGCCGCTTTGGGGCAGATTTTTGTTCTGTGTTGCGGAATGCAGGGGCAGGCGGAAGGGGGGCTTTCCGTCTGCCCCTGTTTTTTTGCTGCCGCAGTGGGGGACGAGCCCTTCGGGCTGCTGCCTGCGGCCGCTTTCCACCGCTTCGCGGTCCCCTTGCTGGGTCCTATTTTGAAGGGGCAGTGCCTTTGTTTCAGAAGGGGCCCCGGGTCAAAGCCTCGTTCCCTCCCCTGCTTGTCACTTGGGCAGCAACGTGGTACAATAAAGCAGCGCTATTGACTAAGAACACCACGAAGGAGGAAGGCGGCTTGAACTGGCTGGGACATCTGCGAACCGTGAACCGCCACCGGCGGCTGGTCCGGCGGGCCTGCTTTCAGGCGGGCCTGTATTGGCAGGGGCTGACCCACGACCTGTCTAAATACAGCCCCGTGGAGTTTCTGGTGGGAGTCCGGTATTTCCAGGGGGACCACAGCCCCAATGAGGCGGAGCGCCTGGAAAAGGGGTACAGCACCGCCTGGCTCCACCATAAGGGACGAAATAAACACCACCTGGAATACTGGATCGATTACAGCCCAACGGGGGATCACGCCCTCTGCGGCTGCCGGATGCCGGAGCGGTTTGTGGTGGAAAGCTTCTGCGACCGGGTGGCTGCCAGCAAGGTCTATCTGGGGGACCGGTACACCGACGCCTCGGCCTGGGAATACTACCGCCGCAGCCAGGACCACTACCTCCTCCACCCGGAGAGCCGCCGCCTCCTGGAGGCGCTGCTCCTCACCCTTCGGGATCAGGGGGAGGAGGCCGCCTTCCGGTACGCCCGGGAGGTTGTGAAAAAAAGCGGCCGCCTGTGACAGGGAAGGAATCTGTGACATCATGAGGAAAACCAACAAGATAAAATACGCGAACCTGCTTCTGGCCTTCTGCATGGCGGCTATCCTCGCCAGCTGTGGGGCGGCGCCCGCCGGTTTTGGACAGGTAAGCGCAGCCGAGCCTGTGGCCGTCCCGTCCGTATCCTCTGGCGCGGACCGGCTGGAAGCCCAGAATCAGAAACTTGACGGCGCTGTTAAGACCAGCTTGGACAGAACAGACCCCCAGCCCGTTGACAAGAAGAAGTACAACCCCTTCAGGTTCATAAAGGACAACTATGCCGACCGTCGAACCGCGAAAGCCCTCTCCGGCGTAGCCGGCCTCCAGTCGAACCCCGAAAAGTACAATTCCTCCTGTGTCGTAGATATGCGCGGCGGCAAGGCCGCGTACGACGTGGATTGGGATTACGGCGCGGACTACCAAGAGCAGGTTTCCCTGTGCGACTGGTCCAAGGTGTTCGACGTGGAATACTACATGGACACCTTCCCCATGCTGTCGCTCCAATACCATTACGACGAGGACCAGCTGCTAAGGCACTTCCAGACCGTAGGCGTCCACGAGGGCCGCCAGGGATGCGAAAACTTCAACGTAGGCGCCTACATGGACTGGTGCGCGGAGAATCGCGGCTATGTTGTGGACCTCTTCCATGGCGACTACGCCATCTACTATCTGTTCTATATGTCGTCCTTGGGAGAACAGCCCGAAAAGTTTCCCGCCGGCGGCCGTCCCGCCCAGTACAAGGCCATCCTGACCAAGGCGCAAAAGATGGAACTCGACGGCATCAACCGGTACCGCGAGAAAAAAGAGATTGCCAAGCTTGTGTACGACCCCGAGCTGGCGGCATTTGCCAACTACCGTGCCTGGGTGAACCAGGAGAACGAATACGTCGGCCATACGTGGCTCGACCTGAAGAGCAGCAGGGATACCATCGACCTGTATTTTGACGCGACATCCGCCGACCGCTTAAGCGAGAACACCTTGGAGACGTCACATCTGCGCGTGCGCTCCTGGTACACCGTATATGAAAGTTCAAAGCCCCATTACGATGCTATGGTCGATCCGGAATACGGGTATACCGGGACATCCAACCTGTATATCGACCATGTGCCCATCAATGATTTCTCTCATCGCGGCGTACAGTTTGACATATTTGCAGGAAGCCTGTCCACGGCCCTCCATCCCTGAAACGCAGCACAAAGAAAGGAGAATCACCATTGGCCCCATCATCGGGCAGGTACTCCAGGGCATTGTCATGGCCTTCCTGTATGGTCCCACGAAAGAACCCCCGATGGGCCAAGCCCGCCGGGGGTTCCTATTTTGCCTTTTCCCAAGTTTACCCCATCCCGGCGTACCGCTGGCGGAGCCTGCCCAGCTCGTCGCTGCCGGTCTCCCTGGGCACCCGCTCCAGAGCCAGGTCCAGAAAGGCCAGGTACTCCTTGTTCCGCCCGTTTACCGAGACGGTGGCGGTGGGGGCCTGAAAGGTCACCGCCTTGGAGAGCAGCTGGCTCTTTACCTGGGTGACCTGCCGCCAGTAGACGGTTCGGGAACCGCCAAAGGGGTCGTAGGCCTCGAAGCGGTCGTCGTAAGCCACCACCTGCTTGACCAAAACGGAAAGGAGGATGTGGCACCCCGCCCCGACACAGACCAGGGCAAAGACGGCGATAAAGGTGTAGGAGCCGGGGTCGGTCCCCGCCGTCTCGGGGAGGACCAGCTTTACCACATCCAGGGCAACGCCCACCGCCAGGAGCATCCCCGCCATAAGTCCCGTCTCCGGCACCGCCCGGACCCGGAGCCGCTCCCCCTCCAGGCGGGGAGGCTGGTTTTTCCGGCAGAGGACCGCCGTGGCTATTGTGAGAACCACACAGAGGGCCAGAGAGATTGTCACCTGGGTCATTCTGCTTTCCTCCTTACAAAGTCCAGGATGGCCTGCCGCTTTTCCAAGGCCAGCTGGGGGTTGCCTGCATAGAGCATCACCACGTCCAGAACGTAAACCGAACAGGCCAGCCCCGTCAGGGCCTGGGCAAAGGCCATGGCCGTCATTTCGCTGAGGCAGAAAAGGGAGCTGCGGTTTTCCCACCGCCCCAGCTTCCAAAGGAGCAGGTGCTTCTGCCGGGTGAAGATGCCGGGGTCCCGGTACTCCAGGAGATGGAACAGCTCGTGGGCCAGCAGCACCTCCCGGGTGGGGGCCGGACCCATCAGGTCCTCCAGCCCCGCTTCCTGGCGCAGCCGGTCGGTGGCCCGGGCGTTTCCGGAATAGACGGCGATCTGGTCCGGCTCGGTGAAGGAGGCGAACAGGGGCATCGGGCCCCCATTGCCCTCCGGGGGGAGAACCAGCTTTCCGCCCAGGGCGGCGATCCGTTCCTCCACGGAAAGGGCCCCTTGATCCCGGGCCAGCTTTTCCGCCATTTTTTGGCCGCAGGCCGCCGCCTTGGCGGCAAAATCCAGCTTTTGCTCCCTGGTCAGCTTCCCGGAGAGGGGGTCTCCGTCAAAGACGTAGAGGGCCCAGTCCTCTTCGGTGAGGGCGCACAGCTCCTCCGCCAGGGCCCGGACCTGCCCCGCCATTTACAGGATCTCCGTCCGGGAGCAGATGAGGAGGATGTCGTCCTCCGGCTCCGCCTCCAGGAATTCGCTTTCCATAAGGATCTTCAGCTGCTCCAGGCTGACGGTGTTGGAGAAATCCAGAACCTTGCCGCCGATGCAGAGGAAGAGGTCCGGGGTCTGGAGCATCTGGTGGTCGTAGCCCAGCATCTTGTTCCAAAGCTCCTCGGTGACCTCCTGCCACTGGCTGGCCTTGCAGGCGGCGGCGATGCCGTTGCCGCACTGGACCTTGACAAAGCCCCGCCGGTCCACCAGGCGAACCTGCTGTTTTTCGCCGTTTTCCGCCCCGAACACGAAGAAGGAATCGCTTTGCACCAGGGACCTCACGGCCTCCGGGGCCACCCGCATGGACTCCGCCGCGATCTTCCGGGCGTCCTCCTCGCTGCACTGGAGGCGCAGGTCGGTGGTTTGGACCTCGTTGGAGCCCAGGGCGATGGCGGTAACCCGGGAGGTCTGCTGGTCGATCTCGATCTGGACCTCCACCGTGTCGGGAACGGCCCCGTTCTTGATGGCCAGGGCCTTGGCCTCCTTCTTGATCCTGCTGATGTCCTGGGTGGTGGGGTTGGGGATGACCCGCTCCACCACGTCCCGGATCATGGCCAGGGCCACACCGATGGAGGAGATAACCTCGGCGTACTGGGGGATGCTGTAGGAGATGCCCATCTGCTTGGCCGAGTAGGGCAGAAGGGCGCTGGCCCCGCCGCCTACCCCCACCAGGGTGGTCTGATCCTTCTCCAGGCGGTATTTGGCCATCAGCTCGTTGATCACCGGCTCAATCTTCTCAAAGGCCTTCTGGAGGATCTGCCGGGCGGCCTCCTCCACATCCACCCCCAGGTAGTCGGCCAGGGGCTTCATGCACCGCCGGGCCGATTCCACAATGCCGTAGGAGTAGTCCTCCGGGCGGCAGTAGCCCAGGACGTTGGCGGCGCAGCTGTTGGTGATGGTCACCCGCTTGCCCCCGGCCAGCTTTACCCGGACGTAGTCGGCGGGGTCCCCCTCCTTGGGGGCGAAAAACTCCAGCTCCGGCTCCCCCAGTTCCTCGGTGGGGGTGTAGACGGCGTACTTCAGGCCGGCGATGTGGGCGCTTCGGGGGCCCACGTCCACCAGCTTGTTGTTTGCGGCCCGGACCATAGAGCCCCCTGCCACCCCAAGGACCCGGACGTCCAGGGAGTTGATGTAGGTCCGGTGTCCGCCGACGATGGAGTATTCCACGGCGGGGCGGCCGTTTTTGATGACGCCGATGTTGGTGGAGGTGCCCCCAACCTCGAAGTAGATGCCGTTGGAGGCCCGCAGGTACATCAGGGCGCCCATGACGCTGGCCGCCGGGCCGGAGAGCATGGTGAGGACGGGGCGCTTCTTCATCTCGGTGATGTCCATAACGCCGCCGTCCCCCCGCATAATCATCAGGGGGACCCGGATCCCCGCCTGGCGGACGCTCCCCTCGGTGGAGTTGGCGGTATTCATCATCTTGGGCAGGATGCTGCCGTTGATGGCGGCGGTGCGGGTGCGCCTTGTCAGGCCGTAAAGCTTGCTGATCTCACTGGCCACCGAGACCATCATTCCCTGCTTTTCCGCCGACTCCTGGACCATCAGCTCCTCCCGGATGTTATCCACCCCGAAGGCCTTGGAGGCCACGATAACCTCTGCCCCCTGGCCCTTCAGCTCGTCCAGAGCCCTGTCGATGGCCGGGGCGTCGATCTTTTTGGCGCTTAGGAAGGTGTGGCAGGTGCGGATAAACCGTCCGGTCCCCAGGTCAATGTCGGGGATCCGGGTCTGCTTTTTGGCAAGCCACCCCTCAATGCCCCCCTGGCCCATCCCCAGGATGCCCACCTTGGCCACGTCCCCTTCCAGGAGGGCGTTGGTGGCCTGGGTGGTGCTGTGGGCGATGAAGACCACGTCGTCGGGGGAGATGCCGTTTTTATCCAGGCAGTTTTCAAAGCACTGGATAACCCCGGCGGCCACCCCCATTTCGTGGTCGTGGGTGGTCATCACCACCGATTCCCCCACGATCTCGTGGGTCTCGTTATCCAGGGCCACCGCCTTGGTGTGGGTGCCCCCCACGTCGATGCCCACGCGGATGCTTCTTCTTGTTTCGCTCATCTGTGCTGTGCCTCCAAACTTCAATTCATAGGGCGCGCCGCCCGGACGGGTCTCACCTGTCCGGGCGGCGCGCCGGGAAAACCGGATGGTTTTTTTATTGGACCATAACAATGCTATCCGAAAACCGCCTCAAACGCCCGATTACATGGCGAACATGGCGTAGGCCACCATCTCCAGGATGAGGCAGAGGGGCAGGGCGTAGGGCAGCACCTGACGCAGGAAGTCCTTGACGCTGACCTTGTTGTAGCCGATGGCCCACATATTCCAGGACTGGGTGGGGCAGATGGAGGTGGTGATGGTGCAGCAGGGGATATAGAACAGGGGGTAGAGGATGGACAGGGGATACAGACCGGTCCCGGCCAGGATGGCGAAGGTGGCGGTGCCGGCGCCCCAGATGGTGGTGGGGCCGCGGAAGAGGGCCAGGAAGCCCAGCAGGCCGAACACCAGGAAGAGCAGGAACAGGTTGGAGGGCAGGATGGGGGAGACGATGGGGGCCAGCAGATCCTTGCAGGATCCGGCGGCCTTGATGAACATCTGGAGGAAGAGGAGGAAGCCCAGGGTCAGGCCCACGTCGGAAACGCCGTCGTAGAAGGTCTTTTCCACGATCTTGGCGATGCCGTCCCAGTTTTTCAGGTTCTTGGTGAAGAAGAGGGCCCAGATCACCGCCACGATGATGGCGACGATGGAGCTGAAGCCAAAGGCGATGGCGAAGAAAACTGGGAGCAGGGGGGTGATGCAGGCGATCATGCTGACATTCTCGCTGCTGGAGGTGCCGGCGGCGGCAGCCCAGGCGTGGACCTTCTGCTCCTTGCGGACCCCCAGCACCACCATGATGATGACAAAGATCAGGTGGATGGCCAGGGCAATGCCGGCGAAGCGGTACCACTCGGGGGAGAGGGGGTTGTACTTCTCCTCCCCCAGGGCCATGGTGCCGGCGGCCTGGGTGAGAAGGGAGCTGTTGAGGTAGAGGCCGCAGCCCACCGACATGGCGTAGGAAGCGGTGGCCAGGGACTTGCTGATGCCCAGGGAGAGCATGATGGGGAAGACGATAACGCCGATGGCTACCACGGCCCCGGCACCGTAGGCGGTGGTGAAGATGCCGGTGACCACCACGCAGAGCAGGACGCAGGTGAAGGCGGGCTTGTCGCCGCCCAGCTCAACGGCCTTACGGATGATGGTCCGGGCGATGCCGGTTTCCAGAAGGATCCGGCCGAACCAGCTGCCGAAGATGATGTTCACGGCGGTGGGGCCGAAGCTCTCAGGGCCGGCCTGGAAGATGGTCTTATTGATGGTCTCCCAGTCCAGGACCCCGCCGATGACCCCCAGGGCGGACCAGATCACCGCCATGGAGAACAGGCCGAGCAAAAGGTTGCCGCCCTTTGCCGCATAGTAGATAAAGGCAAAGAACGTAATGAGCAGAAGGACACCAACTGCTGTCTGCATAAAGAAACCTCCTCAAAATCTTGTTATGTCTGGGTAAGATGGACTGCAAAGCCCCCCAGTTCCTCTTGAAGGTAGATAAGCCGCAGGCGGCCCGCCTTGTCGTACTGGGCGGTCTCCTCCCGGAAGGAAAAGCCTTTGGCGGCCAGGTAGGCCCTGGCCCGGTCCACATTGTTGGCGGCTACGGCCAGATGGCCCAGCCGCCCCAGGTACGGGGTTTTCACCGCCTCCACGGCGGCGCCGGCAAAGACGCCGCCTCCGGCGTCCCGGGTCTCCCAGTCAAAGGCCCCGGCGAACCGGTCCGCTGTCTCCTGGGCCTCCGCCTCGTTTTGGCAGTTGATCCCCACGTGGCGGAGGGTGAAGCCGTGCATTGTCTCCACCGCCTCCCGGGTCTGGCGCTCCACCTCGTCGAAGTTCCCCGCCGCGATCAGGCTTTCCTTTACCATCCAGCTGCCGCCTACGGCCAGGATCTGGGGGCAGCGGAGATAGTCGTTCATGTTCTCGGTGGTGATGCCCCCGGTGGGCATAAACCGCACCCCCTGATAGGGGGCGAAAAGGGATTTCAGGGTTTTCAGTCCGCCGCTGGCCTCGGCGGGGAAGAACTTCACCTCGTCAAGGCCCAGGTCCAGGGCACGCTCCAGGTCGCTGGCGCCGCTGCACCCGGGATAGATGGGAACCCCCCGGTCCCGGCAGAGACGGACCACCTTTTCGTTGAAGCCCGGGGTGACGATGAACTTTGCCCCCGCCGCCAGCGCCGTTTCCGCCTGGGCAGCGGAGTGAACCGTTCCGGCCCCCACCAGCAGCTCCGGCAGCTTTTGGGACAGGGTGCGGATGCTCTCCTCCGCCGCATCGGTGCGGAAGGTGATCTCCGCCACCGGCAGGCCGCCCCGGCAGAGGGCTTCCCCCAGGGGGAGGGCATCCTGGGGACGTTCCAGCTTTACCACCGGGACAATCCCCAATTCATAGATCCTTTGGGATACCTCCTTCATAGCTTTGCACATTCCTCCTTTCCGTTTCCTTGCCAGCTTCGCTCCCCACTCCCCACCGCTTCCCAACGGGGGAAAAGGAAGTTATACCTCGTCCAGCTTTCGCATCTGTGTATTGGTCCAGTGGCGGTTGAACCAGGTGTGTTCATCCAGCCGCTTGCCCTGGCGGGCCTCCTCCATCTCCTGGGACCAATCCAGGCTGCGGTAGGGGGCGCCGGCCTCTTCGGCGGCGATCCATTGTACCAGATCCTCCATCATCTCCACCGACCAGGGGAAGGTATCAATGTCGGAGCCCAGGTATTTCCCCTCCCGGATCCGCTGGAACCCAAAGATGTCCCGGACCCGGGTCTTGAGGCCGCTTTCCGCCACCTTTTCGGCCAGGTGGGGGGGGATGAACAGCACCCCGGCGTCACAGGCGTAAACCACGTCCCCGGGGAGGCAGACCGCCATGCCGATGCGGCAGGGGGTGTTGACTCCCACCAGCACATGGTCCCGCAGGGGGGTGGGGTCCACGCCCCGGTAGTAGACGTTGATGTTGGTGAGGCCCTTCATCTGGCCCAGGTCCCGGATGCCCCCCCAGACCACAGCGCCCCCCCGTTTGGTTCGCTCCGAAATGACGGTGCCCAGGTTGCCGCCGATGATGGTGCCGTACTTTACCTTCTCAAAGAGATCCACCACCCAGACGTCGTCCTCCACCAGGTTATCTACAACAAAGATGTTGTACATATTGGTGTTGCCCTTCATCCCCTCTTTTTTGCACTGGCGCTTCATGGCGATCTCCAGGTCCAGGCGGATGGGGACAAAGGTGGAGGTGACCGCCCGGCCCACGGTGGGCTGGGTCATCTGGGGGTTGGAGGCCAAAAAGCCGGTCTGGAACTGGTTGTCATAGCCGTAGGCGTAGCCGGTTTCCCAGACCTCCTCCAGGCTCAGGGTGCGGATGACGTCCAGGATCTCGGTGGAGACCTTGGGCCGGCCGTCGGGGAACCGCTCCCCTTCCCAAAGCGGGGTGATCTGAATGACAGATTCTCGGTCGTGGAACTGCATGGCGAATACCCTCCCTCTCTCTTTGTCTCTTTTGTGAATCGATTCCATTCTGTAGCAAACGATTCAAGGACGGAAGCGGCTGCTTCTGCTTTTCAGTGTAAACTTTAACCATGTTTTTGTCAAGTATAGCGAAAAATTTTCTGCACTCCTCCCAAAATAGGGGATCGGAATCTGGTTATTTCTTACAAATCTTGTTTTTTGGAATCGATTCACTTGTTTGCGACAACTTCCTGTGCTATACTTATTTTGCCAGCTTCCGCCGGGAGGGGCTTTCTTTCCCGGCAGCTTCCCGCTTCCCGCCTTTATCCAAATCACAAACCCAACACGGAGGATGATACCGCCATGGCCTTAAATGCCAACCGCAGGGTCACCATCAACGACATTGCCGCCGCAGCCGGCGTATCCAGGACCACCGTTTCCCGGTACATCAACGGCCAGACCCATTTGATGAGTGAGGAGACCCGCTCCCGCCTGGGCCGGGTTATCGAACTGCTGGACTACCGTCCCAGCGACATTGCCCGGAATCTTCGCCGCCGGACCACCAAGATGATCGGGGTCATCATTGCCGATATTGTTTCTCCCTTCTCCTCCGCCGTCATTGTGGGCATTGAGGAGACGCTGGAGCGAAACGGCTACACTCCGCTTTTTGTCAACTGCAACGAAGATCTGCGCCAGGAGGAGCGGTTTATCCAAAGCTTTCTGGCCAGGGGAATTGATGGGCTTATTGTCAACACGCCCTCCACCAGCAACAAGCAGCTGATCAGCGTTGCCTGCCAGGGAACCCCGGTGATTCTTTGTGACCGAAACGTCAAGGACTACGACTTTGACCTGGCGTCCTTTGACAACCGGCAGCTGATGGAACAGGTGGTGCGGCATCTGCACCAGGCGGGGTACAGCCGGCCGGCTTTATTTGTGGAGCCCTACGAGCAGAACTCCACCCGGCTTTACCGTTTGGAGGGGTTTTTACGCTCCATGGAGGAGGTTTACGGGCGGGACGCAGCGGGGGACGTATACATCATTCACACGGGGGAAAAGGAGAACGTCATAGCACAGCTTCAGCGGTTTGTATCCAGTCTTTTGCCGGGGGAGACGCCGGCTATTTTCTGTGCCAACACGGTAACGACGTTACGGGTTTACCACGGGATGCGGAGTTTAGGGTTACGGATCCCGGAGGACATGGGGCTTTGCGGGACAGAGGACTGGGATTGGGACCAGGGGTTAAACTGGCCTGTTTTTATGGCGCCGGGGATCACAACGGCGACATTGGCGGCACGGAAGCTAGGGAAATGCGCGGCGGAGCTTCTTTTACAGCGGATCGCTTCCCCGGAGCTGCCGCCGCAGCGGATCTACCTACCGGTAGAGATGGTAGTACGGGCCTCGACCCAACACAGACCCTCCCCGCCGCTCCGCGGCTAAGGGTTGTGCCGGGGCGTAGGTTGTGCCTGGAGTCGGGAGCTGTAAAAGGCGAAAGGCAGTAACGCCCCTTGCCAGGGCGGGTTAGCACCCGCTGGCAGACCCTCCTCGCCGCTCCGCGCCTAAGGGTTGTGCCGGGGCGTAGGTTGTGCCTGGAGTCGGGAGCTGTAAAAGGCGAAAGGCAGTAACGCCCCTTGCCAGGGCGGGTTAGCACCCGCTGGCAGACCCTCCTCGCCGCTCCGCGCCTAAGGGTTGTGCCGGGGCGTAGGTTGTGCCTGGAGTCGTGGGCGGAAAAAGACCCGGCCAAATGGCGTTATCCGGTTGTGAATACAGCTTCTAACAGCCCTCTCCCGGCCTTGTGGTCCAAACAACCAGGTCAGGCGGTTTATTGATCAATAATACTTACGATAAGGAGCAGATCATAATGGAAAAGGGTACGTTACTAGTCGGAGAGCCGATGGGGCTCTTCATCGCCGAGGAAACCGGGGCGCTGGAGGACATCAACCACTTTACCATGGCCCTGGCCGGCGCGGAGTTCAACGTGGCCGTGGGGCTCTCCCGTCTGGGACATCCGGTCGGCTACTATACCAAGCTGGGGAATGACCCCTTCGGCAAGCGTATCGTCAAGATGATGCGGGCCGAGGGGATCTCCACCGATCTTATCGAGTATTCCTCCCAGCGCCCCACCGGCTTTATGATGAAGTCCAAAACCTTTGAGGGGGACCCCCGGATCTTCTACTTCCGTAAAAATTCCGCCGCCTCCACCCTCTCCGGGGCGGATGTGGCCCGGCTGGACTTTTCCCGGTACGACGCCATCCATATGACCGGCATCACCCCCGCCCTCTCCGATTCCACCCGGGAAGCCACCGCTCTGCTGGCGGACCGGGCCCGGGAACGGGGGATGCTTTTCAGCTTTGACCCCAACCTCCGGCCCCAGCTTTGGCCGGACCAGAGGACCATGGCCGATTATATGAATTATATGGCCGGGAAATGCGACATCTATTTCCCCGGCATCAACGAAGCGAAGATCATTCTGGGCCTGGAGGATCCCGAAGCCATTGCCAGGGCCTGCCTGGATCTGGGCTCCAAGACGGTGATTGTCAAGCTGGGGAGCCGGGGGGCTTACTACGCCACCGCCGCCGGGGAGGCCGCCTATGTCCCCGGCTTCCGGGTGGAAAAGGTGGTGGACACCGTGGGGGCCGGAGACGGCTTCGCCGTGGGGGTCCTCTCCGCCCTGGGGGAGGGCCTGTCCCTTGGGGACGCCGTTCTCCGGGGCAACGCCGTGGGGGCCATCCAGGTCACCTGTGTAGGGGACAACGACGGCCTCCCCACCCGGGAAGAACTGGAGCGCTTTATGGCCAGTACCCCAAAAACGGAATAAGCAAAAGCGGCCCCCCGGTTTTTGGCCGGGGGGCCGCTTTTTGCCTGGGGGCTTACTCCTTTCGGAACAGATAGCCCACTCCCAGGTAGTAGTAATCCGAGGGAAGGAACTCCCCCTTTTCGGTTCTGCCGCACTCCATGGTCTCGCCGTTGTAGACGTAGGTCCGCTCCAGGACGCACTCGGTGTCCAAGACGCTGGAGGCGGTGTACCGGAAGGTGAAGGTCCGGCCGGTGCTGGGGCCGTAGTAGAAGCTGATGGTCAAAAGCTGCTCGTCGGTCCGGTAGCTGAACCAGTCCCTGGCGTTTCGGGAGACCTTCCGCAGCCGCATATTGGAGGGCACCCACTCCACCAGCTGGTAGTGGCCGTAGGGCAGCTCGGGGCCCAGCTCCGCCTTGATGATGACGGTGGTCTCCCCGCCCAGGTGCTTCTCCTCCTCGGGGGTGTCCATGGTCTTGGTCACGGTGATCCGGGGGGAGTCGGTGATTTCCAGCTGGTCCGGGGTCCCGGTGTAGGAGAGGCTGGCGATGGCCGGTCCCCCCTCCGCCTTGGGGTCAAAGGCCGCCCAGGCATCCTCGTTCAGGGTGAAACTGAGGCAGCCGCTCCGGGGCAGGACCTGGCTCTTTCGCTCCCCCTCCAGGGTGTAGCTGACAGCAGGCAGGTCGCTGTCCTTCAGCTGGAACCGCTGGATGTAGAGGGCGGCCTGGAGCTGGCAGGGGCCGCGCATGGTGCCGTAGATGGTGCGGCTGTGGGCCGCCAGGTAGGTCATCAGCTTCTCCGCGTCATCGGGGGCGCCGGTGAGGATGGCGCAGGCCATGGCCCCGGCGGTGCTCTCGGTGGTCTTGTAGGCGGTGTTCTCGGCAAGGTAGAGGGCGCCCTGCTTCTCCTTGTACCGGGGGGCGATGATCTGGGAGTAGAGCTTCTGGGCCTCCTGCTGGTCCAGATAGGAAAGGGCGGTAATCAGGTAGATGCTTTCCAGGTTGGACAGCTCGCTGTTCTGGGCCCGGGTCTGGAGGTAAACCTTTTGGCTGTCATTCAGCTGGTCCAGGGCGGCAAGCCCCATGAGGGCAGCGGGCCTTTGGGTGCCGGCCACCGGCTCCATCTCCCGAAGGTAGGCCCCCAGCCAGCCGGCGTCCACCAGCTCCGGGGTCACCACCGCGGCCCAGGCCGAGGCGGCCAGGTCCGGTTCGGCGTAGGGATAAAGGCGGATGCCCTGGTAGCCCTTGCCGTCAGGGTCGTCCAAGGACACCTGGACCAGGGAGAGGTCGGGGTCCGGGTGCTCGTACCCCGCCCCGAAGAAGGCGGTCATGGGCTCCTTCACCGAGGCCATGGCCAGGGCGGCGTCGGCCCTGCCGCTGTTGTCCTGGCTGAGAAGGCTCCAGGCCGCCATGAAGGACTTCTGGCCCTCGTTGTAGACACGGACCTCCACCGGGTAGTGGGTGGGCTGAATTTCCGGGTCGATGCCGTTTTGCAGGTCCACCGTCTTGTGGATGGGGAAGACCAGGGCGCTGTCCCGGACCGTAAAGGGGACGCGGACCCCGTCGCTGTACTCCCCGCACCGGGCGGTGACGGTGATGGCGTACTCCCCGGCGGGGAGCTTTTGGAACACCAGGGGCACCGTCTCCCCGGCGGGTGCCTGGGCGGTGACCTCCAGGGGCTCGGTGTACCCCTCCACGGTGGCGGTGTAGTCCACCAGATCGGTGGTCTGGATGCCCCGGCCGAAGCCCCGGACGGTGCAGGCGATGGTATCCCCCGAAAGGAAGGTCCGGGAGAGGATGGGGTCGATGCGGAAGGGAAGGGTGGTGTAAAGCTGGCTCTTGGTCTGGCCCCAGAAGGTGCGGCTGTCCAAAGCCAGGGCGGTGAGCCGCCACTCGGTGAGATTATCGGGGAGCTTCACGGTAAAGCGGGCGGTGCCGTCCGCCCCGGTGGTCCCGGTGAGGAAGGCCGCCGTGTCCTCGAACTTCTCCCGGAGGGTGACGCCGTCGCCGTCGCCCCCGCCCCCCTTGCCGCCGTCCCCGTAGTAGGGGTCGGCGCCATGCTGGACGTAGGAGCAGGAGACCTCGGGGTAGTCGTAAAAGACCGAGCGGTAGAGCTCCCAGCCCATCTGGATGTACTGCTCCTGGACGGCGAAGATGGCCTCGTCCACCACCCCCAGGCAGACCTGCCCCCCGGAAACCGGCTTGCCGTCCTCGGCAAGGCGCAAGGTGACCCGGGCGGTCTCCCCGGGGCGGTAGTCCTCCTTGTCCGGCAGGACCTGGAGGTCCAGCTGGCGGCTCGCCTCCTCCACCGACAGGGAGAAGGGCTTGACGGGGTAGATGCGGACCCCGTCAAAGTAGGCCCCGCAGAGGGTGAAGTTGGGCAGCTTCTCCTCGTCGCAGAGGAGCTCCCCCTGGGTCCCGCCCAGCCGGGGCTTGCCCAGGACCTCCTTCTGGAGGATGTTGGTCATCACCCGGCCCTCCGCCACAGGCAGGCCGTTGTCCATCACCTGGTACTCTACCGTTTCCCCGAAGTTGAAGGTGCCGCCCCAGTAGGAGTAGTAGGCGGTGTCCACCTGGGTGGTCTCCCCCCGGACCTGGAAGGTGTGGAAGTGCCCGGCCCGCTCCTCGGGGTCCAGGACCCAGGGGTCCCCCAGGGACAGGGTGGTCATCTGGCGGCCCCCGGTCTCGGTGGAGACCTCCACATAGCAGTAGTCCCGCTCCCCCAGGTCGTCGGGGAGGATGTCCTGGAGGACCAGCCTCCCGTCCGGCCCAGTGGTTTTCGTCAGGGTATTTTCCACCACGTCTTTCCGGTTGTAGATGCTGCGGGGGATGCTCTTTTTGGTGTACCGGTCGTAGTAGGGGGGCAGCTCCACCTTCTGGTAACTCACCCGGTGGAGGCTCACCGTCACCCGGGCCTGGGCGGGCTCCCCCCGGAGGCTTTCGTAGTCCTGGATGAGCTGGCCGTTCTGGGGGACCTTGTCAAAGTCGATCTGGTTGGCGGTGATGACCAGGTCGCTCTGGCCGTCGTGGCGCTCTTCCTTGGCCTCCATCATCACCGAGACGGGGAACACCTGGATGTACTCGCTGAAGGAGAGGTCCACGTCGCTGGCGTCGTCCCCCCTGGCGTGGATGCTGTAGGACCAGGGATACCAGCTCCACTGGTCCCAGGCATCCCCCCGGTCCACCCGGGCGGGGAAGGTAAAGTCGATCTGTCCTTCGTTGTCGGTGGTGTAGGACCGTTCCTGTCCGTCCTCGGTGGAAATTTTCATATCCATCCCGGCGGCGGGGGTCCGGTCAAAGAGGCGGACCCCTACTCGGGCCTTCACCGTCTCCCCGGGCCGGTAGTAGAGTTTGTCGGTCTCGATGGACCCGGTGTAGACAGGCTTTTTGTACTGGGAGATGCTGGCGCTCTCCTCGCAGATGTAGTCATACCAGGTCCTCTCGGTCCGCTCCATCCCGGCGGGGCGGACCTCCAAAGAAAGCCAGCCGCTTTTCAGGCTCCGGTAGGTGAACTCCCCGGTAAAGACGCCCCCGGCGTTCACCGGGACCTCCACCTGAAGGGTGGGCTCATCTCCCCAGTCCTGGTACAGGCCCACCTCCACCTTATCCAGCTTGGGGGCGTCCTTCCGGGGCCGGGCCACCCCCCAGAACTTCACCGTGTCGTCCTGGTGGTAGATGGGCCGGTCCAGATAGAGGAACCCGTAGTAGTTCTGGGACAGGCTCTTTTCCCTGTCGTAGTTGTAGGGGGTCAGCAGGTCGTAGTACACCGTCCCGCCGGGGGCGGTGATGGAAAGGGGCAGGGAGGCGTAGCCGTGATCCCCCCGGGGCCAGCCGTCGGTGTACTGTTCCTGGTCGATCTCCGGCAGGTCCATGAGGTAGAGGCCGTTCTCATCCCCCCGGACCGAAAGCTCCGGGGTCATGGAGGCAAAGGGGTCCTTGTAGAACTCCAGGGTCCCCCCGGAAAGGGGCTCCCCGGTCTTGGTGCTGTTGGCCCAGAGGAGGACCTGCCCGGCGTTCAGCTGGGTGTAAACGGCGGTGTCCTGGATCTGGAGCAGCTTCTGGACCTGGTTCTTCATGTAGTTGGAGGTGACGGTGGCCACGTACCAGCCCTCGGGGAGGGTCTCGGGGAAAACGATGTCGGCGTCCCCGTTGTAGTCGGTTCCGATGATTTCCGCCGCCCCCTGGGTGAAGGAGAGGACCTGGGGCAGACCGTCGGTATCCACCCGGACCAGCTTGTTGGGGATGGAGCGGTACAATTCTTTCAGATACCGCTCCCCGTTTTCCAGCCGGTGGACGGCGACGGCAAACTCCTCGTCGGCGGCGATCCCCCCGGAGCCCTTGCCCCCCAGGCGGAGGTCCAGGACGGGGTAATCCCGGGGCAGGAAGGTCTCGGCCCGGTGGCCCATCTCCTGGGGATAGTAGCCCCCCTCCTGGGTGGTGAAGGAGAAAACAAAGTCCTCGGCCAAAGTCCCCTTGCCTTGGGCGGCGGGGAGCCCGGCCTTCAGGGTGACGGTATAGGTGGTATTGCACTGCCATCCCCCGCCTCCCGCCCCCGAGGGGACGAAGGCCACGGCGTTATCCATATAGCGGAAGCTGCCCTCGATGGCCGGGCTGACGGTGAACCAGTCGTCCAGCTTGGCCGGGGCTTCCGAGAAGGTGATCTCCACCGCCGAGTTATAGGGGACCTCTTTGGCCCCGCCGGCGGGGAACACCCCGGTGACCTCCAGGGGCTGGGAAGACTTCTGGCATCCGGCCAGAGCCAAAAGGGCGAAGAGCAGGCAGGCCAAAAGGCTTGAAAAGGCAGGTTGTCGTTTCATGGTGGGACCTCCGATCTTCTTGTGTAGCGCTTTCTATATACAGAGTAACGTTAGGAGGGGCGGTTTTATTGCAGGGATAAAAATTTTTTTCTTTTTTTGCAACCTTTTCCGGTCCTCATCCGTATGGTAGGTGAAGGGACCTTCAAGGAAAGAAAAGAGGCGTTATTGTGAAGCCACCGACAGAAAAAGTTTTTCAAGCTCATGGAGACCGGCTCTTCTCCATCGCTTACACCGTCTGCCAAAACCGGGAGGACGCCGAGGATGCCATGCAGGACACCATGATCCGCTACTCCTGCGCCAAAAAGGAGTTCGAGAGCGAGGAGCATATCAAAGCCTGGCTTATCCGGGTGGTCATCAACCGGGCCAAGGACATCCGGTCCTCCTTCTGGAGGAGGAATCAGGCCAACTGGGAGGAGGAGATGGCGTCCCTTCCCTTTGAGGAGCCGGAGGACAGCCGCCTGTTCCAGGCGGTCATGAATTTGCCGGAAAAGTATCGGACCGTCATCCATCTGTTCTACTACGAGGACTACGACATCCAGGAGATCGCCCAGCTTCTGGGGTGTCCCGGCGGAACGATTAAGAGCCGGCTGAGCCGGGGGCGAACGCTTCTGAAGGAAATACTAAAGGAGGACTGGAACAATGACTGACAAAGAGCGGTACAAGCGGACCTTCTCCGCACTCCGGGCCTCCCAGCTGGAGTTTAAGGAGGAAATGACGATGAACAAGACAAAGATTCTGCCGGTTCGCCGGCTGGTATCCCTGTGTGCAGCGGCGCTGATGATTGCCGCCATGGCAAGCGTGGCCTATGCCGCCGATGTGGGGGGCATCCGCAGGGCAGTCCAGGTCTGGATTCACGGGGACCAGACCAACGCCGTGATGGATATTCAGAACGGGCACTACCTCCTCTCCTACGAGGACGAGAACGGGGAGCCCCAGACCGTGGGCGGAGGCGGGGTCGCCATTGACGCCTTCGGGCGGGAGCGGCCCCTTACCGAGGAGGAGCTTTTGGAGGAGCTGAACTCCCCCAAGGTGGAGTGTCTGGAGGACGGGACTGTCTGGGTGTACTATCAGGACCAAAAGATGGAGATCACCGACCGGTTTGTGGACGGGGTGTGTTATGTGCAGCTGAAGGACGGGGATAAGGTGCTGTACTTGACGGTGGAGGCGGACGGGGGGTATTCCATGAGCCCTCACGGGTATGTGCAGATCAAGCAGCAGTCGAAGGCAGCGCCCTATGTCCAGGCTGCTCCGTGAGTTCCACGGGTATGTGGGGATGGGGTCAGTCGGGCCGAGCTGACCGCAAGGTAAAAATCGAGCCAGGCAAAGTTTAGGGCCGCCCTTTTCAAAGGACTGGGCGTAGCCCACGTGCCCGAAGGGCACAGGTCCAGGGCGACGCCCTGGTCGCCCGCCGCACTGCGCCCGCAGGCGCGTTTCGGAGCGCAACCGCCGTAGGCGGCTCTTAGCGCGGAGATCGGGCGAAATGCCCCTAGGCGGTGGCCGTCTGTAGGACGTATGGGGCGGGCTTTCCGGCCCCCTGCCCGGCGGCGGGGAACCGGGAGGCGTCGCGGCGGAAAGAAAAGGGATTTTTTCTCAAAAAGAAGCCGGAAAACCCCGCCTTTCTACTTTACACCTCCCAAAAAAAATGGTAGAATAAAAACAGACTGCGGGTGCGTTTGGATTTGGCATTCCGAAGGCGGCCGCACGATAAAATAAAGAGAACAGGGAGGAAAAAAAGAATGGCAAGAAAAATGAAAACAATGGACGGAAATAATGCCGCCGCCCATGTTTCCTACGCGTTTACCGATGTTGCCGCCATTTACCCCATCACCCCGTCTTCCGTTATGGCGGAGGTCTCCGACAAGTGGTCGGCAGACGGCAGGACCAACATCTTCGGCGAGCGGGTAAAGGTTGTTGAGATGCAGTCCGAGGCCGGCGCTTCCGGTACCGTCCACGGCTCTCTGGCCGCCGGCGCCCTGACCACCACCTTTACCGCTTCCCAGGGCCTGCTGCTGATGATCCCCAATATGTATAAGATGGCCGGCGAGCTGCTTCCCGGCGTCATCGATGTTTCCGCCCGGTGCGTGGCCTCCCACGCCCTGAACATCTTTGGCGACCACTCCGACGTCTACGCCTGCCGCCAGACCGGCTTTGCCATGATGTGCGAGAGCAGCGTCCAGGAGGTCATGGACCTCACCGCCGTCTCCCACCTGGCCGCCATCAAGGGCCGCGTTCCCTTCCTGAACTTCTTCGACGGCTT
>CAJUFK010000028.1 GCA_910585535.1 uncultured Angelakisella sp.
TCTCCTGCTGAAATTTTCTTCCGTTTTTCTTTGCACTTGACTTGACAATTCCCAGATACAGAAAGGAGGCGGACGCTGATGGCACAGAAAAAAGGCAGCACCGCCTCTTTTACTGTCATCCTCATCTTTACCACCGCCTTTGCCAAGGCCCTGGGCTTTGGCCGGGAGATGTCCCTGGCCTACGTCTATGGGGCCAGTCCGGTAAGCGACGCCTACTTTGTGGCCTTTTCCATCCCCACCATCATCTTTGCGGGGATCGGCTCCGCCATGCTTACCAGCTATATCTCCAGCTACTCCCGTATCCGCCAGGAAAATCCCAAGCGGCTGCGGGGCTTTACCGATACCGTTATCACCATGGTCATTCTCATCTCCCTCACCATTACTCTGGTTTTCGAGATCTTCAAGGGCCCCATCGTCAAGCTGTTTGCTATGGGCTTCGAGGGGGAGGTCCTGGACATCGCCGTCTCCCTGGCCCAGGTCATCATCCTCTCCCTGGTGTTTATCGGGGTCTATTTTATCCTCCAGGGCTTTCTCCAGATCCATGGCAGCTACTTTGCCGTGGGGATGGTCAGCGTCCCCCTGAACATCTGCGTCATCGCCTCCATGTTCCTTTCGGAACAGTACGGCCAGGGGATCCTGGGCTGGGGGGTGGTGGCAGGATACTTTTCCTCCTTCCTGATGCTCTACCTGGCCTCCAAGCGGCACCGGTTTTCCTACCGCCCCTCCTTTCAGTTTGACACCCCGGAGATCCGCCGCCTTCTGGTGGTGGTCATCCCCATCTTCCTGGGAAAGGCCATCACCGAGCTGAATACCATGATCGACCGCACCATCGCCTCCCTCCTCCCGGAGGGAAGCGTCTCCGCCCTCAGCTACGGCAACCGGGTGGTGGGGTTCGTAACGGCGGTTTTCGTCATTTCGGTGACCACCGCCGTCTTCCCCCAGATGAGCCGTCTTTCCGCCATGAAGAACACCCGCAAGCTGAAGCGGACCTTTGCCCGAAGCGTGGGCCTTATGTCCCTGATGGTCCTTCCCATCTCCGCCGGGGTCATCCTTTTCTCCAAGGAGATCGTGGGGCTCCTGTTTGAGCGGGGGGCCTTTACCGCCTTTGACACCCAGCGCACCGCCGAGGTGGTGTCCTTCTACTCCATCGGCCTCATCTTTTTCAGCATCAAGGAGGTGGCCCTTAACCTCTTCTACGCCATCGAGGACACCGTCACCCCCACCGTCAATTCGGTGCTGGCTATCCTTATCAACGTCTGCCTCAACTTCATCCTCATCGAGCCTATGGCCCACAAGGGCCTGGCCCTGGCCACCACCATCTCCGGGGGGATCACCCTGGTGATGCTCCTCCTTATCCTTCGCAAGCGGATCGGCCCCCTGGGCCTGGGGCGCATCTTCGCCAGTCTGGTGAAGATGGCGGCGGCCACGGCGGGGATGTGCCTGGCGGCCTACCCCCTCTATCAGCTTTTGCACAGCAAGATGGAATCGGTTTTGCTGCCCTTCCTTTTGGCCGCCTTCACTGGGGCCCTGGTTTACGGCATCCTCAACATCCTCCTCCGCACCCGGGAGATGGGCATTCTGGTGGTGGGTCTCCTGGAGCGGTTCACGCCGTCCTGAACCGGGGTGATGACGATGAAGGAAGAAAACCGCTTAATCCTGTTGGGCCGGTACCCGCAGCAGTTTGTCCAGGATACGCTGCTCCCGGATATGGAGGAAAACATCGCCCGATACGGCGTCTTCTTTCCCGCCGCCTGTGAGGTTTTCCGGAATTGCCGGTCGGCGGAAAACAGCCTGTATTTTCACCATTCCTACGCGGAAAGCGAGATCCCCATGGGGCAGGAATACCACCACATCGCCTTGATGGAGCAATCCCGGCTCCTGCTGGATTCGGTGCAGGCCTGCCGCTCCAAGGTTCTGTGCTTTTTCACCGCCTTTCGCATCCAGCCCTCCCCCAGCGCCATGCGCGGCCACCACGAAAACAGCCTCATCCAGTTCCCCGACGGGATCCCCCCGATGATCTGGGAGGAGCTGCCGGAACTCACCCCGTCATCTTTTTCCCCGACCGAAAGGCAGGTCTGCCTGTTTTAGCGATCTATCAAGGAAGGAGAACGCCATGCTGTTTCAAAAACCGCCCGTTATGACCCTGGGCGCCGCCGCGCTTGCCGCCCCGGGAAAGCGCCCCCAGGACGACCTCTGGCTGGGGACAGCAAACGGGGAACCCATCCCCTGGCGGCTTTTGTCCCGGGAGGGAAACGGCGGAAGATACCAAAACGCCGCCGGGGAGCCCCACACCGGTCCCGCCCTGCTCCTTGTGACCCAGGTCCTTTTGGGGACCCGCTTCCAGGGGGGCATTGAAAAGAACTTTGACCTCCGCTTCTACGAGGAGGACACCGAACCGGAAACCGAGGACCCCGCCGCTCTTTGGCGGCAAAGCGCCGCCTGCCAGTGGTGCGGCCGCTTCTTTGAAGACTGCCTTTCCGCCCCGGAGCAGGACGCCCTGCTTTGCACCAGCAAAAGCGACGGGGAATATACCCCCGTTGGCTGGTCCTCCCGGTCCGTCCCCGCCGCCCCCGGCATCCTGGAGGGGGACCGGGTGTTTTTCCTTTCCGCCCAGGAGGCGGAAAACGAGGGCTACGGCTTCAAGAACAAGCAGAAGTATGTGGAAAAGCATTGGTGGACCCGCTCCTATCGCGGGACCCGGAACTACAGGGGCCAGGCGGAGATCGCCGCAGGCATCACCATGGGGGGCGGCCTCCAGCTGGCCGCCAGCGACAGCCGCCAGTACGCCCGTCCGGCGGTGAACCTGGATGCCAGCCGGGTGCTGTTTGTTACCCCGGTGTCCGGCGGCTGGAAGCTGACCCTTCTGGACGAAAGCCGGAAGGACTTCGCCGCCGGCCCGGCAATCCAAACCGGAAGCGTCCTCACCATCCCGTACCGGAACGCCCGGCCCTGCTCCCCCGGTTGGGAGGAGCGGGTCTCCGCCATCGTCGCCGCCCCAGATGGCAAGGTGCGCCACTACCAAAATCTTGCCGCGCCGGAAGGCCCGGATGGGGAAGCGGTCCTGGATCTGGCTCCCCTGAAATGCAAAAGGGGGGACCGCCTGTTCCTCTTTTCGGAACGGTGCCGGGGGGACTTTTTCACCGACTGGGCCAGCCCCCTTGTGGAGGTGGCAGCAGGGCCGTTCCCCGTACAATAAAGGACCGGGGGATATGACGAAATGGTAATGTGGCCGGGAGTGACCTCCCGACGAGATGCGGGGCCGACCCCCGCTGTCCCCATATCCACAAAAAATCCCCCTCCGCAAAGGAGGGGGATACCCGGTCGGCCGGCTTCAATCAATAGCCAAAATCCTCCGGCAGCAGAAACACCTTGATCCGCTCCGGATCCCGCTGGAAGCCCTGGATCACCCGGTCGCAGCAGATGTGGTCCGGGCTCTTGCAGTCCATACAGTGTCCGGTGGAGGCGCAGGGGGTCTTTTTTCCCAGGCGGATGCAGTTGGCTGGGGCGGCGATGGCCCGCACCCGTTCGGCAGCGGCGTGGAGATTCCGGACCACCTTGTTGTACCCGGCGATGATGACCACCTTTTTGGGCCCGAAGCAGAGGGCCGCCACCCGGTTGGCGTTGCCGTCTACGTTGTAAAGAAGCCCGTCCTCGGTGATGGCGTTGGAGCTGGAGAAGTACCAGTCGCAGGAGAAGGCGGCCCGGAGGACATCCACCGGCTCCCCTTTTTCGTCGGTGCGCCCCCGGAAGTAGAAGTCGTAATCCCCGCCGGAGAGAAGGGCGTTGACCCCGGTCTCCTCCAAGGTCATGGAGCCGCCGCTGGCGATGGAATCCCCCTTGCCCAGCATCCCCCGGAGGATCTCCAGAAGCTCCTCCCGGTTCTCTACCACTCTGGCTTCCATCCGGTTGGCGGTGAGGGCTCCCGCCACCCGCTCCAGTGTCGCCATCCGGGCGGCCTTTACGTTTTTGTCCATGTCACAACGCTCCCTTCGGTGTTTTGTTCCAGTATACCACAGACGGAGCGGTTTTTCAAATAGGAGGTGCCTGTGTGAAAAGACGGTGCGAGGACCTGCCCTACCATGCCTTTTCCCCCTCCGGCGGGATCACCGTAGCCTGCCCCAGGTGCGGCGGGGCGGGGACAGTCTGCCTGGAGCGGGAACGCGCAAAAGCGGTTTTCCGGTGCGGCTCCTGCCGCTTTCAGGAGGAGACGGCGGCCAGTGGGGACTCCTTTGCCCAGGTGACCGGTCAGTGCCCCTCCACCGGGCGGCGGTTCCGGGTTTTTGTGCCCCGGGAAAAGATCCGCGGGCCGAAGAAAAGGGTCCGGTGCCCCTGCTGCGGGGAGCCGGTGTTGGGGGAGGTCTTTCCCCCGGACCGGCCGCCTGTCCTGGTCCTGGAGGAGGTCCGCCAGGGCCTGGACCCCTATTTCCATTACCCCCTCTATTTTCAGGGGAGCTTCCGGGGGAAGCTGGTGTGGGCCCTCAACCGGGAACACCTTCGGTACCTCATCGATTACCTGTCGGCGGATCTCCGCACCGTCCCCGCCGGGTTCCGGAAACGATACAAAACCATGAGGTCTCAAGCCGACCAGCTCCCGTCCTTTATGAAGTCAGCTAAAAACCGGGAGGGGATCGTGAAGCTTCTGACCAAACTACAAGCCAGATAAACCCGGAAAAACCCAGTGGGTCCCTTCCGGTCAAAAAAATAGGAGGTATCTTCCCATGAGCAAGATCATCGACATCCGCAGTGATACCGTCACCCAGCCCACCCCCGAGATGCGCCGGGTTATGGCCGAAGCCCCTGTAGGGGACGACGTCTACGGCGACGACCCCACCGTCAACCGCCTGGAGGCTTTGGCGGCAGAAAAGGCCGGCAAGGAAGCGGCTATGTTCGTCCCCTCTGGCACCATGGGCAATCAGCTGGCCATTATGACCCATACCAAGCGGGGGGACGATGTCATCTGCGGGCGCAATTCCCATATCTTTGTCCACGAGGTCGGGGCCGCCTCCATCCTCTCCGGTGTCATCCTCAACCCGGTGGACAGCAAGGACGACGTGATCTATCCTGGCCTTTTGGAAAAAGCCATCCGGGAGGATGACATCCACTGTCCCCCCACCACCCTCCTCTGCATCGAGAACGCCCTGGCCACCGGCATGGTGGTCCCCCTGGACGTAATGGAGAAGGTCTACAACACCGCCAAGGGCCACAGCCTCAATGTCCACATGGACGGCGCCCGGCTCTTTAACGCCGCCGCCGCGTTGGGTGTCCCCGCCGCCGAAATCACCAAGTACACCGACACGGTGATGTTCTGCCTCTCCAAGGGCCTCTGCGCCCCGGTGGGCTCCATCCTGGCGGGGAGCAGGGAGTTTATCACCCGGGCCCGGAAGAACCGGAAGATCCTGGGAGGCGGGATGCGCCAGTGCGGCATTCTGGCTGCCGCCGGCATTCTGGCCCTCACCGAGATGCCCGCCCACCTGGCCGTCGACCACGAGAACGCCGCCTGGCTCCGCCAGCGTCTCGCCAAGATCCCCGGCGTCCACGTCAAGGAGGACGGCATCCAGATCAACATGGTCTTTTTCACCCTGGACCACCCCATGGAGGTCATCGAGAGCCTGCCGGAGAAGTTCCTGGAGCGAGGGGTCAAGATCAACGGCATCTCCGCCGGGGAGATGCGCTTTGTCACCAACCACGACGTCACCCGGGAGGACTTGGCCTATGTCGCCGACTGCCTGGAGGAGTTTTTGAAATGAAAGGGATTCGCCTGGAACTGTTTGGCGTTGCAGTGATCCTGGCCGGGATCGCCGCTGGGAGCAATAACTTTATTGCCTGGATCGGCGCCGGGGCGGGACTTTGCGTTGCCGCCGCCGGCCTCCTGTGGAAGGAATAAAACGATGAAGAAAAAGGTCCTGGTAGGGATGAGCGGCGGGGTGGACAGCTCCGCCGCCGCCTGGCTCCTCCAGCGGGAGGGGTACGAGGTCATTGGCGCCACCATCAAACTGTGGGGAGAGGAAACCGCCGACTCCCGGTGCTGCGGCCTGGATGATCTAAACGACGCCCGGCTGGTCTGCCACGCCCTGGGCATCCCCCATTATGTCCTAAACGGCAAGGACGGTTTCCGCCAAAAGGTGGTGGAGCCCTTCGTAGCGGAGTACCTTCGGGGCCGCACCCCCAACCCCTGCGTCCTCTGCAACCGCCGGATGAAGCTGGCTCTCCTCTGCCAGCGCGCCAAGGAGCTGGGGGTGGATCACATCGCCACCGGCCACTACGCCCGGGTTCTCCGGGAGCTGAAAACGGGCCGCTACCTTCTGGCCCGGGGGAAGGATCCCCAAAAGGACCAAAGCTACTTCCTCAGCTCCGTTACCAAGGAGCAGCTGTCCCTTCTTCTTCTCCCTTGCGGGGAGTATACGAAGGAGGAGATCCGGGGCTTTGCCGCCCAAAGCGGCCTGCCGGTGGCGAAAAAGAGGGACAGCCAGGACGTCTGTTTCATCCCCGACGGGGACTGCGCCGCCTTCCTGGAGCGTTACACCGGAAGGCCCCAGACCCGGGGGCAGTTCGTAGACGAGGAGGGGAACCCCCTGGGGGAACACAAGGGCATCGGCTGTTACACCATCGGCCAGCGGAAGGGCCTGGGCATCGCCCTGGGCCGGCCCATGTTTGTCCGGGCCATCGACCCAAAGAGACAAACCGTCACCCTGGTGGCCGACGAGGCCCGGCTATACAGCCGCAAGGTTATCGCTCAGGGGGTAAACTTCGTTTCCTTCCCCCAGGAGGAATTTGAAAAGCTCACCCCGGTAATGGCCCGGATCCGCCATTCCCAGTCCATGGCCCCGGGGGAGGCCCTTTTCACCTCCGACGGGAAGCTCCGTCTTTGGTTCCGGGAGCCCCAGCGGGCGGTCACCCCCGGCCAGACCCTAGTTCTGTACATCGGGGATCTGGTGGCCTGCGGCGCCGTCCTTACCGGAACGGAGGAGGAAGAGGAATGACCGACCAGGTACCGATGCGAAAGTTCGAGCATCAGATTCGGGACAGAGCCCTCATCGCCGCCATCCTGGACCAAATCCCTGTGGTCCATGTAGGCTGCAACGATGGGGACTGGCCCTATGTCGTCCCCCTTTCCTTCGGTTACGAGGCGGCGGAGGAAGTCCTTCGGGTCTATCTCCACTGTGCCCGGGAGGGTCACAAGGCGGATCTTTGGGCGAAGGATCCCCGGGTCTCCCTCACCTTCAGCATCTTTCAGAACCACCCGAATCACCCCTACCGGGGGGAGATCCACAACTACCGCTCGGTGATGGCCCGGGGCCGTATCCGCCGGGTTTCCCGCCAAGGGAAGGACAGTCTCCACGGCCGGGGTTTCCAGGCCATTCTCCGGCACAATGGCAGAGGGCCCACCCAGTTTAGCGTCTCCCACTACGGCTTTATGGATCTCTACCTGGTGGAGTGCCCCTGGGAGCAGGTCACCGCCAAGGCGGAGATCCCCTTTACCACCCCGGCGGAGGCCGCCTTTCCCACCTGGGAGGAGATCGAATCCGGCGGGGCAGGGGAGTGGGACAGCGCCTTTTTCTTTAACCGCAAGGCCGGCGGGACAGCGGGCGGGGGAGAGCCCCTTCCCCTGGATCCCTTGCCGCCCCTGGAGGAGACGATCCTCCCTGCCGCTCCGGTGAAGCTGACCTTCCGCTGGAAGCCCCCGGAAAAGGATTTCGACTGCGATGTCATCGCCCTGGTCCTGAATAGGGAAGGAAAGTTGGTCCGCCGGTACGACCTGGCCTTTTACAACCAGAGAACCGACCGCAGCGGCGCGGTGACCCATCTGGGGGATGACCGCCAGGGCAGGGCAGGGGAGGAGGCCCTTTCCGTTGACCTTTCCGCCCTCCCGGAGCCTTGGGAGCAGGCAGCCTTTTTCCTCTCCGCCCACGAGGGGGAGGGCCGGGGCCATCACCTGGGGATGCTCCCCAACCTTCAGCTGACGGTGGAGGACGCCGCCGGGACCGTAATCGCCCAAGGATCCCTGTCCGGGGACTGGGCGGGGAAGGGGAGCGCCCTGGCCGCCAAGCTCACCCGAACCGGAACAGGCTGGCGGCTCACCGGTCCCGACGGTTCCGCCTGGGCGGACTGGCGGACCACCGCCCTGTTCGCCGCCCACGGCCTGGAACAGTGGCGGGAATAAAACGGAAATAACTAACCAGGGGCACAGCCAACCTTTTTGGATGGCTATGCCCCTGGTCATTTTTTTAGTTCACACCTTGGCGAGGAAACCAAGCCGCCCCCACGACCGGGCAAGAGTATTACAGCGTTGCGACCCCAGGCACGATCCAGGTTCCGTCACAACTGTAAGCCGCGGAGCGGCGGGTAGGGTCCGCCGGCGGACGCTTGCCCGCTACCCAAGGACCCGGTTGTACATCTCGATGTACTTCTTGGCGGAGCTGGCCCAGCTGAAGTCGCACTCCATGGCGTGGGCCACTGCGGCCTTCCAGGCCTTCTTGTCCCCGTACAGGGCCACCGCCCGGCGGATGGCGTCCAGCATATCGTGGGCGTTGTAGGTCTTAAAGGTAAAGCCGTTGCCCCCTTCGCCCCCCAGGTCGATAATGGAATCCCGCAGGCCGCCGGTCTCCCGGATGATGGGAATGGTGCCGTAGCGGAGGGCCACCATCTGGGCCAGACCGCAGGGTTCGCTCTTACTGGGCATCAGCAGGATGTCGCCGCCAGCGTACATCTTCCGGGCCAGTTCGGGAACGAAGCCCTGCCAGAATGCCACTGTGCCGGGGTAGGCCGCCGCCTTCTCCCAGAAGAAGTTTTCGTAGATGTAGTCCCCGGTGCCCAGAACAGCGAACTGGCACCCAAGACCAACGATCTCGTCGAAGATGTACCGGATGAGGTCCAGACCCTTCATCCCCACCAGACGGGAAACCACCACCACCAGAGGCTTGTCGGGGTTTACTTCCAAACCCAGACGCTCCTGGAGCTTGGCCTTGTTTTCCGCCTTGCCGGCCGGCTTCTTCACCGTGTAGTTGGCGTAGACGTCGGGATCGGTCTGGGGGTTGTAGCCCACCACGTCAATGCCGTTGAGGATGCCGCAGAGCTTGTATGCCTTTTCCCGGAGGATCTTATCCAGCCCGAAGCCGAACCAGGAATCCAGAATCTCCTGGGCATAGCTGGGGCTGACAGTGGAGATCATGTCGCACTGCTCGATGGCGCCCTTCATCATGTTCACGGCCCCGTCATAGGCCACCATGTTCACTGCATAGCCGGGCAGGCCGCAGATGTCGGTAGCGATCTCCATGCCGTACTTGCCCTGGTACTGGATGTTGTGGATGGTAAAGACGGTGCGGATGCGCCGGAACTTCTCCACACCCCGGTAAAAGACGTTGAGGAACACCGGGACCATGGCGGTTTGCCAGTCGTTGCAGTTAATGATGTCCGGCTCGTAGTCAATGACAGTCAGAAGCTCCAAAACCGCCTTGGAGAAGAAGACGAACCGCTCTGCGTCGTCAAAGAAACCGTAGATGCCGCCTTCCCGCTTAAAGTAGTATTCGTTGTCCAGCAGGTAATAGGTCACCCCGTCCACTTCGGCCTTAAAAAGACCACAGTATTGGTTCCGCCAGGAGAGGGGGACGTTGAAGTGGGTAACATATTCCAGCTTCTCCCGCAGGGGCTCTTTGATGCCGGAGTAGAGGGGAAGCACCACCCGGCACTCCACCCCTTCCTTCTGCAGAGCCCCAGGGAGGGAACCGGCCACGTCGGCCAGGCCGCCGGAGGCGATAAAGGGCAGGGCCTCGCTGGCCGCATAGAGGATCTTCATAGTTTTTCCACCTTTCTTGTTTCCATCTTAGAACCTGTATTCATAACCGAAGGATGCCGGATGGACGAGGTTTTTTCCCGCCAGACAAGGAGATTTTCCGCAGCCATACTGACGTATGGCAAGGGAAACCGACGCAGTATGGCGGGAAATAGACCGGCCAGACGGTGTGCAGCGGTTGTGAATACAGGTTCTTAACCTCACTTTGGGGGAAACGGATCCGTGAAGAGCCTCAAGGGCTCTTAGATATGGGATTTCTTGGGAACATACAGGGGGTAGGTAAGATACCCCGCCAAATGGCGGCCGTCCTTGATGAGAACGTCCTTATCCAGGATGACATAATCCAGCTCCGCCTTGTCGTCTACAACGCTTCCCTGCATGATGATGGAGTTCCTGACCACCGCGCCCTGGCCGATCTTGACGCCCCGGAAGATGATGGAGTTTTCCACGGCGCCCTCAATAATGCAGCCGTCGGCCACCATAGAGTTCTTTACCGAGGAGCTGAGGCCATACTTGGCGGGGGCTTCGTCCCGGATCTTGGTGAGGATAGGCCGCTCCGGACGGAAGAGATCCTCCCGAACCGAGGCGTTCAAGAGGGCCATATTGGCCTCAAAGTATTCCACCATGTTGTGCATATGGTAGAACCAGCCCTCCTGCTTGTAGCAGAGGATGGTATGGGTCTTGGCCTGCTCCTGGATGATCTCCCCCAGGGTGTACTTGCCATGGCTCACCCCGTCGGCCACCAGGCGGAGAAGCAGCTCCCGATCAAAGATGGCGCTGTTCATGTAGACATCCTGCTCGCCCCGGGCCTCGGCGGACTGGAAGGCATCCCGAAGGAAGTTGTCCTCCCCGATGGTCAGCACCAGGTCCTCGCCGTGGTGGGGGGCAACGTCGTACCGGCCGCAGAGCAGGGTAATCCCGGCGCCGCTTTCTTCGTGGGCGGCCAGCATGGCCTTGTAGTCGATATTGGCTACAATGTCGCAGTCACAGAGGAGGACATATTTTGCCTTGGAGGAGGCGATGTAGCCGTGGATCCCGGAGAGGGCGTCCAGACTGCCCCGGTTCGGCCCGGTGGCAGAGCCCCTTGTGGCATAAGGGGGCAGGATGGTAAGGCCGCCGATCTTTCGGGCCAGGTCCCACTCACGGCCGGAGCCTACATGGTCCATCAGGGAATGGTAATTGAACTTTGTAATCATCCCCACGTCCCGGATGCCGGCGTTTATCATATTGGACAGAGTAAAGTCAACCAGGCGGTAACGACCGCCGTAAGGGACGGAGCCCATGGTGCGGACCATGGTCAGATCGCCCATTTTGTCATCGTGCATATCGGAGAATACAATCCCCAAAACTTTGCTCTCACTCATGGCTTTCCACCTCCTGGACATCGGATTCGATCATCGCCTTGGGAGGGATGACGGCGTTTTTCCCAATGGTAACGCCGTTGCCCACCACCGCAACGCCCCACTGGGACATATCCTCCATCAGCTCGGGACGTTCGCCCACCTTGGCGTTTTCTTCGATGACGGTGTTCTCTGCGATGATGGCATACTGGACCAGAGCCCCGGACTTCACCACCGAACCGGGCATGATGATGGAATCCTTCACCACGGCCCCTTCCTCGATGGTCACCCCGGCGAACAGCACCGAGAAGTCAATCTCACCAGCTACCTTACAGCCCTCAGTGATAAGGGAGTTTTCTACGTGGGCGGTCTCCGCTACGAAGTGGGGGGGCTGGCAGGGGTTCCGGGAGTAGATCTTCCAGCTGGGATCGTAAAGGGCCAGGGGATCGCTGGGAGCCAGCAGGTCCATATTGGCTTCCCACAGGCTGTCGATGGTCCCCACATCCTTCCAGTAGCCCTCGAAGGCGTAGGCGTACATCTTCTCGTGGTTTGCCAGCATGGCGGGGATGATGTTCTTTCCGAAGTCGTTGGAGGAGTTGGGGTTGGCCTCGTCCTCCATCAGGTACTGGCGCAGCTTATCCCACCGGAAGATGTAAACACCCATAGAGGCCAGGTTGCTCTTGGGCTCCTTGGGCTTCTCCTCAAATTCAAAAATCTGGGTGTCCGGCTTGGTGTTCATAATGCCGAAACGGGAGGCCTCCTCCATGGGAACCTCGATGACGGCAATGGTGCAGTCGGCCCCCATCTTCTCGTGATGCTCCAGCATCTTGGTATAGTCCATCTTATAGATGTGGTCGCCGGAGAGGATGAGAACGTGTTCCGGGTTGTACCGCTCGATAAAGTTGATGTTCTGATAGATGGCGTTGGCGGTGCCGGTGTACCAGTCAGAGCCGGAACTCTTCTGATAGGGGGGCAGGGTGTAGAGACCGCCGTCCAGCCGGTCCAGGTCCCAGGGCCGGCCGTTGCCCAGGTACTCGTTGAGGACCAGAGGCTGATACTGGGTCAGCACGCCAACGGTATCGATGCCGGAGTTGACGCAGTTGGAGAGGGGGAAGTCGATGATCCGGTACTTCCCGCCAAAGGGCACCGCCGGCTTCGCCAGCTTCTGGGTGAGGGTGTAGAGCCTGCTCCCCTGTCCGCCGGCGAGGAGCATCGCCACCCACTTTTTCTTGCTTGCCATAGTGTTCCCTCCTGTAAAATAGTGGTCTTACTGGTCGTTGTATCCGTGAAAAGCCGTTAGGGCTTTTTGGGGCTGGTGGTTTTCTTGGCAGGGGCCTTTTTGGCAGGGGTTTTCTTTGTCCCGGCGGCCTTTTTTGCCGGTGCTTCGGCTTTGGCGGCAGAGGTCTTTTTCGCCGCTGTTCCGGCTTTGGACGCAGAAGTCTTCTTGGCCGCCGTCTCGGTCTTTGGAGTCCGCTTGGGCCGGGGCTTGCCCACCAGGTAGAGGGTGGACATGGGGGGTACCGTCAGGGTGATGGACTGCTGGAAACCGTGGCAGGGAACCTTACGGTTTACCTTCATCACACCCAGGTCGTTTCCGGAGCCGCCGAACCGGGCTTCATCAGAGGAGAGGGCCACGGTGTAGCTCACCGCATCGGGGATGCCGATGATGCAGTCCTCCCAGGCCACAGGGGAGAAGTTTGCAAGGACCACGATCTCGTGTCCCGCCTCGTCTTTGCGGATGTAGGAGAGAAGGTTCCGGCTGCTGTCGTTGGCGTCGATCCACTGGTAGCCGTCCCAGCTGTCCTCAATCTGCCAGAAGGCGGGATGGTCCTTATAGAAGTGGTTCAGCTCCCGGACGTAGTCCTGCATCTGGCGGTGGGCGTCGTAATCCAGGAGGAGCCAATCCAGCTGCTGCTCATAGTTCCATTCGATAAACTGGGCAAACTCACTGCCCATAAAGAGCAGCTTTTTGCCGGTGCAGCTCATCATATACCCCAGGAAAGCCCGGGCCCCGGCGAACTTCTGGGGGTATTCCCCGGGCATCCGGCCGATGAGGGAGCATTTGCCGTGGACCACCTCGTCGTGGGAGATGGGCAGAATGTAGTTTTCGGAGAAGGCGTACATCATGCTGAAGGTAAGCTTGTCATGATTGTAGCTGCGGAAGTAGGGATCGGTGGAAAGGTAGGAGAGAACATCGTTCATCCACCCCATGTTCCACTTGAAATTGAAGCCCAGTCCGCCAACGTAGTCCGGCTTTGTGACCATGGGCCAGGCGGTGGATTCCTCGGCGATCATCAGCACATGGGGATGGTCCGAAAGGATGGCGGAGTTCAGCTTCCGCAGGAAAGCCACCGCCTCCAGGTTTTCCCGTCCGCCATAGACGTTGGGGGCCCACTGGCCGTCCCGGCGGTCGTAATCCAGGTACAGCATGGAAGCCACTGCGTCTACCCGGATGCCGTCGATGTGGTACTGCTCGATCCAGAACAGGGCGCTGGAGATGAGGAAGCTTTGGACCTCGCACCGGCCGTAATCGAAGACCCGGGTGCCCCAGCCCCGGTGTTCCATCTTCCGGGCGTCGGAGTATTCGTAGCAGTATCCGCCGTCAAATTCGCAAAGGCCGTTTTCGTCCTTGGGGAAGTGGGCAGGCACCCAATCCATGATGACCCCGATCCCTGCCTGGTGGAAAGCGTCGATGAGGTGCATAAAGTCCTTGGGGGCGCCGTACCGGGAGGTGGGGGCGAAGTACCCGGTGACCTGGTAGCCCCAGGAGCCGTCATAAGGGTACTCGGTGACAGGGAGGAGTTCCACGTGGGTGTAGCCCATGTCCCGGACGTAGGGAACCAGTTCCTCGGCCAATTTGTTGTAGTCGTAAGGGGTGCCGTCTGGGTAGGTGCGCCAGGAACCCAGATGGACCTCGTAGATGTTCATAGGGGAGGCGTTTACCGGGGCGGCATCCCGATGCTCCAGCCATTTTCCATCCCCCCACTGGTACCCCTCCAGGGTGTACAGCTTGGAGGCGGTGCCAGGACGGGTCTCGGTGTGGAAGGCGTAGGGGTCGGATTTGAAATGCTCCGCTCCGTCCGGCCCGGTGATAAGAAACTTATATGTATCGTACTCCTGGAGCCCTGTGACCCGGCCCTGCCAAAGGCCCTCGTCGTTGAGCTTTTTCATGGGGAACTGTTCTCCCTGGCCCCACTGGTTAAACTCTCCAACAATCAGAATGCTTTGTGCATGAGGAGCCCAAGTGGTGAACTCCACAGTGTCCGCATCCACCCGGTGTGCCCCCAGAAGTTCCTGGGCCTTGTAGTTGGTGCCCTGGTGAAAGAGATAGGCGGGGAAATCTTGTTCGTTCGCTTTTTTTCGAGCCATTTTAATTCCTCCCCGGAACACTGCGGACCCTGTTTTTTTGGGGTCTCCCGGCGCTTTTTTTGCCAAAGAGACGGGCCTCCGGTTCCTTTTTTTCTATTCTACCATTATATTCCGGATTTTTCAAGCGTTTGTTGTGCGTTTTTTCAGAATGTCTTGAAAAGGACATTTTTGATTTGTCGAAGTTTTACAAAATTATATTGTTAAAATGTTACCACTTGCCAGTCGGGCTTCTGATTAGGGGACCGGGAGGTCTTTCACCTTCTCCTGACGGTTCCCCAGGGGGAGGGAATCCAAGTTGCAGAACGCCTATTCCTATGGTATACTTGCTATGATTCCAAGAGGCAAATCAAAGGGAAGGGGGCGGGTCCTTTGCTGGTAGATCTTCACATCCACACCTGTTTTTCCGACGGCACCATGACCCCGGAGGAGGCGGTCCAAAAGGGGGCGTCCCTGGGTTTCGGGGTGCTGGCCGCCGCCGACCACAACAGCTGGCAGGGATGGGAACGTTTTTCCGCCGCCTGCCAAAAGGCGGGGATCCGAGGCATCCGGGGGATGGAAGTGGACTGTCTCTATGGGGGCCAGGACATCCATCTCCTCGCCTACGGCTTCCGGCCCGTTCCCCGGCTTTTGGATCTGGCGGCAGAGAGCCGGCGGCTCCTCCTTAAGATGAGCGACGACCTGGTGGAGCGGCTGATCCCGCTCCATCCGGGAAAAGGGCTTTCGGTGGACCAGTGCCGGTCCTGGCCTTTTGACGCCGCCGCCGGGGGGTGGCAGGGGATCCAGTACCTGCTGGCCAAGGGGGTCATCGCCTCCCTGCCCGAGGGGATTCCCCTTTATGAGGAACACGGCTGCGGTTACGGCAGCTATCCCTTCCCCCCGGTGGAGGAGGTCATCGCCGCCATTCAGGGGGCAGGGGGAAAGGCCGTTTTGGCCCACCCCTGCAACTGGCTGGACGAAAACCGGCCGGAGGAGCTGTTCTTCCACCTGGAGGCTCTTTGCAGGATGGGGCTGGACGGCATCGAATGCCACTACCCCGCCAATTCCCCCAGGATGACCGCCCTTTGCCGGGCCTTCTGCCAGGAGAGAGGGCTCCTTATCACCGCCGGCAGCGACGACCACGGGGCCTTTGGAAAGAATCACCACGGGATCCGCTATTACATCGGGGCGGTGGAAAAGGACGAGACAGAGTTGGTCCTAGGGGACCTAGTATAACGCGGAAAGGACGAGAAAAACCATGAAAATCGGAGTCATGTGCGCCACCGGCCAGGAGCTGGACCATCTGCTGAAAAAACTGGAGAACAAGGCTGTAGAGGAAAAGCTGATGCGCTCCTTTGTCACCGGGGAGTACGCCGGGGTAACCGTAGTCGCCGTGGTGGGCGGTGTTGGGAAGGTGAATGGGGCCATCACCGCCCAGGAACTCATCCAGGAGTTCGGGGTGGAGAAGCTGATTTTTACCGGCCTTGCCGGGGGACTGGATCCCACGGTAAAGATTGGGGATGTGGTCATTGGGGCGGAGATTCTCCACCACGACCTTGATATGAAGATCATGGAAAACGACCAGTTCCCCGGAATGCCCACCGACTTTTTCCCGGGGGATCCGGAGATGATGGAGCTTTGCCGGGGCCTGGGGGATAATCTCCGCTTTGGACGGATTGTCACCGGGGAGACCTTCGTCACCGCCAAGGAGCGGGACGGCATCATCCAGCGGTTCCACCCCCAGTGCGTGGACATGGAGAGCGCCGCTGTGGCTCAGGTCTGCTGGTTCTTCCGGATCCCGTTGCTGGTGATCCGAGCCCTTTCGGACAACGCCGACGAGGAAGTGGAGGGGGCCTACACCGAAAACGGCCAGTGGACCTCGGTTTCTGCCGCCAGCGTGGTGTTCCGCCTCCTGGAGGCCCTGGGGAAAAAGTGAGGCCGGCATCCCGGCAGCTGTATTAGAAGGAAGGGAGCCCTATGGAAAACGACAAGAAGCTCGTTCCAAAGCCCCGGCGATCCTATCCGGCCGTCATGCACATCTTGGCCCTTGGGTTGGTGACCTTTGTCAACTGCTTCGGCTTTCCGGTGTACAACTGGAACAAGGAGTGGCCCTTGGCCCTCACCGCCCTGTATCTTTTTTTGACCCCCTGTTACGCCGCTGCCGCCGGGGCATTTTTGGCGAAGCTGTTCCCAGGGAAGGGCCTCCGGTACATCGTCATTTTAACAGGGGCACTGGCCTCTGTGGGGCTGGCGTGCCGGTTCTTCCTGGAGTTCGGGGAGGTGTCCAACACCTACAATTTTACCCTTCCAAATATCCTGTTCCACCTCGCCGTATTCCTGGGGGTACTTCTGCTGTCGTGGTATCGTGCGGTAAAGCAGGAGCAGGCGGAGGGATCGCTTTCCTAATTATAAAAAGCAGGCAGGCAAAGATGAGACCATCTCCGCCTGCCTGTTTTTTACAGCTCCTCCAGCTCTTTCAAAAGACGCTGGACGGTCTGACGGGGAACCCTGCCCCCAAACTTCGCCACAGCCTGGTTCAGGGTGAGCCCCAAGAACATCCCTGCCAATGGGTGGTTCAGGATGCCGGGAAACTCCCGGTTTACCAGGGCCCTGGCTCGGGGATCTCTGGCCAGCTCCCCCAGGGTGATCCCGCCCTTTCGGAGATCCATGTTCCATCACCTCCAGGGTATTCTATGCGGGGACCCGGAACAAGGTACCCCCGCTATCTGCCGGCTCTTTTGAAGGTCCGAAAAAGTTTTTAGAAAAAAATGAAAAAAGGTATTGACTTTTGGGGAAAGGTCGGATATAATAATTTTCGTTGTCACGGAAGTGACAGCGCCAAACGGGGGCGTAGCTCAGCTGGGAGAGCGCTTGAATGGCATTCAAGAGGTCATGGGTTCGATCCCCACCGTCTCCACCATGGCATGGCCGCCAAGGCCAAAGGCCCCCTCGTAAGAGGGGGCCTTACTTTTGTATAAAATATCTGTGATCGCCTGGAGTTTCCGGCGTCCAGAGTGTTTGTACCGGCAACAAAGCCGCTTAAATCTAGCCGTTTAAGCGGCTTTTGCATTATTTCGATAAAAAGGCAGAAGGAGAATCGCAATGGCGGATAAAAATATGGCGGAGCAGTTCCCAGAGGGCCAGGTGGAACCGCAGCTTGGCAAAGTAAACCTGGAAAGCTGCAAGGGGAAGATTGCCCTTGTCCCCATTCCCAACCTGGCAATGCAGGCAATAGACGTTGATTTTAGTATTGAGGTGCAGCCTGCGGCTATGCCATGGCTGGTCAAGAACCGAAGCGACGACCTGGACAGCACCGGAAAGCCGAAGTAAAAAAATCGCCGCCAGTAGGGGTGGATCCTGCTTTCTCCGGCATCCATAGCAGAACAGGGGGCACTATGTATCACAATCAGCTGGTCTATTTGGTGGAGGCGGTGCGGAAAAACAGCATCCGTAAAGCCGCAAGGTCTCTGGGGCTTTCTCAGCCCAGCCTCAGCGCCGCTATCATCGCCCTGGAAAAAGAGGTGGGGGTTCGGCTTTTAGTCCGCAGCAGCCGGGGCGTTTCGGTGACGCCGGAGGGCCGCCGCTTTGTGGCCCTGGCGGAAGACATCGTGGATAAATCCGCCGCCCTGTATGGCCTGTACTGTGGGAAGGAGGGCCGGCAGGTACAGGCCCTGACGGTGGCCACCAACCCCAGCCAGGTCACGGCCCGGGTCCTTCGCGAGCTGTCCCCGGAGTTTGCCCGGGACGAACTTCGGGTGACAGTCCTCAACTTTGCAGTGGAGGGATGTGTGGAAAGTGTCCGCTCCCTGGAAAGTGAGGTGGGGGTGGTGTTCATCACCAGCGGCTGCCACCGGAACTATATGCTGGCCTTCCAGGAGAGCCAGCTGGAATACCACCGCCTTTCTGTCCGGACCTGCTGCATTAACCTGGGGCCGAAGAACCCCCTCTACCACCGGGATACCGTTACCCGTCAGGAGATCCTGGAGTTTCCTTTGGCCAGATTTGTGGAGGACGACCTCTCCTTTCTGGATTTCAGCGTGGTAACAGACGGGGTGGGCCTGAGCCACAACAAAAGAATCTTCTATTTCAACAGCGATTCTGCCATCCTCTCCTTTGTAGCCCAGACAGACGCCTACAAGATCGGTTACTCTTGGTGCCGGGAGGACTATGAGCAGTTCGGGATCCGCTGCCTGGAGCTGGACCCGCCGCCGCTGCCCCTGGAATTGGGGTGGATCAAGCGAAAGGATCAGCAGCTGAGCCCTGTCGCCCTCCAGTTTGTGGAGACGCTGACCCGGCTGTTCGGAGCCTAAGAAACGCCGCGCCCGGCTGAGAAATACCGGGCGCGGCGTCCTTTATGTAACAGGAAGGTTATTTGTAGTAGCCGTATTCCTCCGCCATCTGTTGGGTCTGGGCGGACATATAGGCGTTGTAAAAGTGGCTGGCGTTGTCAAACCGATCCGGGGCCATCCGCTCCAAAATGGACCGAAGGGAGACGAAGCGGTCAAAATCCACCTTTACCTGGAGATCCCCCGCCTTGGCGATGCAGTCCGCCTTGGAGATGGGGAAGAAGATACCCGCTTTTGCTACCGCCTTCATCATAAAATGAGGTTCGCTGGTAAAGTTTTTTTCCATTTGTCTGCTCCTTTCCTGTTACTTCTGATAGACGGTGTAGTCTTCGTACCCTAAGCCCTGGCCGCCCTGGCCGGGGCAGGAGGCGCCCCGGTGGGAGGATTCCCACACACGGTTGACGCCGCAGGCCTGTATCCCGGTGGCATCCGCCGCCAAGGGGGAGATGTCCGCCCGAAGCATCCATTCGATGCCCACCGGCGCCTCGGCGATGATGTTGCCGTTGGTGTCCACGATCATGGAGTCCCCGCAGTAGACAAAGGCTTCATCCATCCCCACCGAGTTCACCGCCAGGACATGGACGTTGTTAAAGTAAGCTCCGGCCCGGTTGCTCAGCTTCCAGTATTCCTCATAGGGGCCCATCCAGTGGGAGACATGGAGGATAACGTTGGCCCCGTTATGAACCGCCTCCCGCCAGATCTCCTGGTAGTTGGAATCGGCGCAGATGATGACGGCTAGGCGGGACCCCTTGGGGCCCTGGCAGACGCCGCAGGAATGGCCGGGGGCGGTAGGTTCCCAGGGGAGCCAGGGGTTCATCTTGACATACCGGTGGACGATCTCCCCTTCGTCGTTGATGATAATGGCGGTGTTTTCGATGAAGCCGCCATTTTCCGGCTTGATCCAGGGATCAAAGACCCCCCAGACCCCCAGCTCCCTGCACTTGGCCTGGACCCGGCGGATGGGCTCGGAGTCCATCTTCAGGGCGACCTTAATCCAAAGGTTGGGACACATCCCCTGGAAGCAGCACTCCGGAAAAACGATCATGTCGATGCCGGGGAAGCCGGTGACCGCCCGGTCCATAAACTCCAGGATGCGGTCGGTGTTGTAGTCCACGTCCTCCATGGTTTTGGCGCTTTTGGGGGCGAATTGGACCAACACTGCGCTGAGGACGCCATTGCCGATTTCGGTACCCATAAACAGTCTCCTTTCATTTGGCGGCGTTTGCCGCTGCTTTTTTGGTAAAGAACTGAAGGATCAGGTAGGAACCGCCTACCATCACCGTTCCGCCGATGACAAAGACCAGCATAGAGGGAAGGGTATTCTCCACCAGTGTCTCCATATTGATGGTGGCGATGGTCAGAAATCCAAACGCAACGTTGTTGCAGATCCAGGGGAGGACAGGCCCGCAGACGATCATGAAAAAAACGATGAGGGTCAGGGGGATGGCTACGGCAGGGAGCGCGCCCAGGGCAGGGGCAAGGATCCCCATAGACACCACCAGCAGCCAGGCGGCAAAGAGACCGAACAGCCCGCCAAAGAGCAGTTCTTTCCAACGGCGGATGTCGGCCCCCAGCAGAAAGAAAAAGATATTGGCAAAGAATACCGTCCATCCGTGGCCAATACCGAGAACAATAAGGGTGAGGTTTACCACCATCACCCAGGCTGCAATGCTGGAGAGCAGCACGACCTCGCCTTTAGACATTTTTTTCATCTCTTCGCTCCTTTCTTCACAGGGGATTCCGTTACCTGGCCCGGCTTGGGGCTCCTTGCCGGCGGGCCAACCTCTTTGTGTCTATTTAACCAAAAATTTTCCCAAATTTCAATTTATATTTTCATACAATACCTGGGAGATAGGGAGCGCCTATCACTACAAAGCCCGAGCCATTTGCCCTTGGAGAAAAATCTCACCCTTTCCGCCTCCTCCGACAAGATGTCCCTTCCTGCCGGGCTTATACTAGATCCTGGAAGCTCAAAAAAGCCGGCGGAAAATCCAAAGCTGCTGCCGGAGCAAAGGGAAGGGGTCTTGGCGTTGGAATATGTGATCTATGGGGATGTGCTGGTGGCGGTGAACTTTATCATCGACCTGGTCATTCTCCGGCTTTGCCAGCCGCTTACCGGGATCCGCCAAAAGGGGCTTCGGCCCTACCTGGCCGCGGCGGCGGGGGGACTTTGCTCTATGGTCATCTTTTTTCCGGCAAGTTCTCTTTGGGTGGATCTGTTCATCCGCCTGGGGTTTTCCTTTATCGTTGTGTCTATCGCCTATGGCCGCCAGAAGCCAAAGGTGTTCCTGCGTCTTTTAGGGGTATTTTACGCAGTTAGCTTTTTGGTGGCGGGAGTGGTCCTGGGCCTGTGGTTCCTTTTTCCCAGGGGAGGATGCGCTTACCGAAACGGAATGATCTATCTGGATCTGGATCCGCTTCTCCTCATCGGCTCGGTGGCGGCGGCGTACCTTTTTGTCCGCCTGTTTGAGGGGATCTTCCATTGGGGCCGGGGGATGGGGGAGCGCTACCTTTTTTCTGCCCAGCGGGGGGAGAGGACCGTTGTTTTTACCGCCTTGGCGGACACCGGAAACCGCCTTACCGAGCCCTTCTCCGGTCTGCCCATGGTGGTGCTGGAAGAGGGCAAGGGCCGGGAACTCCTCACCCCGGAGGAATGCCGGTGGCTGGAAAGCGGCATGACCTCCGGGGAGCCGCCCCCGGGGCTGCGCTTGGCGCCTTACCGGACCATCAGCGGGAAGGGGCTGCTGGCGGCCTTCCGGCCCCAGAGCCTCCGAGCCAGGGTGGGTGACCGCTGGGTGGAGACAGACGGTTACCTGGCTCTTATGCCGGAAAAAAAGGGGCCCGAAGGCTGCGACGGAGTTTTTCATCCCAGGATGATCCAGCTGGCGGCGGAGGACGCCGGAGAGAGAAAAGGGGGAACGATCCATGCGGGAAATTAAGAAGTGGTGGGGGAAGGGGCTGTTCCGCCGCCTGATGTGTCTCCTTTTGGGGGAGAAGGATAACGGGGTCTTTTACATCAACGGCCCGGAGACCCTTCCTGCGCCCCTCAGCCGGGAGGAGGAGGAAAAGGTCTTTACCCTTCTGGAAAGCGACACCGCCAAGGCCCGGGAGGAACTGATCGTCCACAATCTGCGCCTGGTGGTGTACATTGCCCGGAAGTTTGAGTCCACCGGAGTGGGTATTGAGGACCTGATCTCCATCGGGACCATCGGGCTCATCAAGGCGGTGAATACCTTCTGCCCCGCCCGGAATATCAAGCTGGCGACATACGCCAGCCGCTGCATCGAAAACGAGATCCTCATGTATCTGCGAAAGTTCCAGAACCTCAAGAACGAGGTCTCCATCGACGAGCCCCTCAACGTGGACTGGGACGGCAACGAGCTGCTTCTCTCCGACATCCTGGGCACCGAAAACGACACGGTGAACCGGGTCATCGAGCAGGACGTAGAGCGGAGCATTATCCGGGAGGCGGTGAGCCGCCTGGAGGGCCGGGAACGCACCATTATGGAGCTGCGATTCGGCCTTGGGGGACAGGAGGAAAAGACCCAGAAGGAGGTGGCTGACCTTATCGGCATCTCCCAGTCCTATATCTCCCGGCTGGAGAAAAAGATCATCAAGGGACTGCGAAGGGATCTGGAAAAGGTCTACTAAAAGGCGGCCGTTTCCCAAAAAGGGGGAGCGGCCGCTTCGCCCTGTTACATCCTGCGCTGATAGTAGCCCATCAAAGCCAGTTCCAGGAAGGTCTTGCCCAGGAAGATGCCCACAGCGGTCAGGGTGAGCCACAAGGGCCCGTCCGCAAGGATGGAGACCCAGGCTGCAGCGATGACCACCCACTGGAGGACCAGCCCGGACATCGCCTGGGCCCGGCAGCGGATGACGGCGTTCCGCTCGTCCTTGGCGTCTATCTCGTCCTGGCGTAGCTGCCGGGGATGGGTCTCCTGGTAGCGGCAGAGGGCGAACCTTGCCGTCCCCAGGCCGAAGGCCCCGCTGCCCAGGCCGCAAAGAAGCCCCTCCGTTAAGGGAGAAAGCCCCTCCCGGAGCAGAAGGGTTCCGGCCAGCAGCAGAAGTCCGCAGAGACCCAGCCCCAAAAACAGTACCGTCTTTTTTCTCATAGCGCATCCTCCTCGTAGATAAAAATATCCTCGATCTGCAAACCAAAATACCGGGCCAGCTTAAAGGCCAGAAGGATGGAGGGATTGTACCTTCCGTTTTCTAAGGAGCCAATGGTCTGCCGGGAGACCTCCAGGTCATTGGCCAGTTCCTCCTGCCGGATGCCTCTGGCCTTGCGGAGTTCCTCCAGGCGGTTTTTCATACCGTGTCCTCCTTCCTATGGAAAGTTTGCTTTCCATACATAAGGATACACTATGGGACCAGAAATGTCAAGCGTACTTTCCATAAATTTTCCGGTGGGGTGTTTTCTGTCTTTTTCCGCGTTGACATTGGCCCGAGAAGGCATATAATGAAAAGGAAAACAAAAACGAAATGAGGAAACGCTATGAAGCCCATCATCGGAATGACCGCCTGCCGGGGGGAGGGTGCGGTCTACAAAACCAACGATACCTATGTAAAAGCCGTTATCCGGGCCGGGGGGGTCCCGGTGCTGCTCCCCATCGCCGACCTGCCGGAGGATTGCCCCCGTCTGGTGGAGACCTTTGACGCCCTGCTGGTCCCCGGCGGGGTGGACATTGCCCCCCAGTATTTTGGGGAGGAACCCAGAGATACTGTGACCTGTGTGGACCGGGAACTGGATGTCTTTGAGCTGGCCCTTATCCGGGAGACCGCCAAGGCGGGAAAACCCATCTTTGCCATCTGCCGGGGACTCCAAGTGGTAAACGTCGCCTTTGGCGGCACCCTCTGGCAGGATATTCCCAGCCAGTGCCCCGAAGCCCAGGGCCATTACCAAAAAACCGACAGCCGCTCCGAGGAATACCATACGGTAAAGCTGCTCCCCGGGACCCGCCTCCGGGAGATCTTCGGGGAGGCGGAGATCCTTACCAACTCCTACCACCACCAGGCCATCCGGGATCTGGCCCCCGGCTTTGCCGTTTCTGCCCAGACGGCGGACGGCATCATCGAGGGCATCGAGAACAAGGAAGGCTCGATTCTGGCAGTCCAGTGGCACCCGGAGTGCATGGAGGAACGCCATCCGAAATTCCGCCGGTTCTTCACCGAACTCATCGCCAAAGCCTCAAAATAGACAAAACCGCCGCCCGGCTTTTCCCGAACCCAGGGGAAAGAGGGCGGTTTCTTTTTGCCTGCCACTTTCTGGCGTCCGCTTAGGAGCTGCCGCCGCCGCCCATACTTCTCTTTGAAAAATCAAGGGGAAGGATGATGGCCGATGTACCAAAACAGGGTGGAGATCTGCGGCGTCAACACAGCCAAGCTGCCGGTGCTGGGGGAGGAGGAGAAGATGGACCTCATCTATAAGGCCCAGGCCGGGGACAAAAGGGCCCGGGAAAAGCTCATCAACGGCAATCTCCGCCTGGTCCTCAGCGTCATCCAGCGGTTCACCGGCAGGGGGGAGAACATGGACGACCTGTTCCAGGTAGGGGTTATCGGTCTGATAAAATCCATTGATAACTTCCGGCCCGAATACGGCCTGCGCCTGAGTACCTACAGCTGCCCCATGATTATCGGGGAGGTCCGGCGGTACCTGCGGGATCACGGTATGGTCCGGGTCTCTCGAAGCATCCGGGACACCGCCTACAAGGCCATGCAGGTCAAGGAGGAACTGACCAAGGAAAACCGGCGGGAGCCCACGGTAAAGGAGATTGCCAGTGCCATGGGCTGTCCCAAGGAGGATGTGGTTCTGGCCCTGGAGGCCATTGTGGAGCCCGCCTCCCTTCAAGAACCGGTCTATTCCGACGGCCGGGACACCATTTATATTATGGACCAGGTAAAGGACAGCTGTACAGACAGCGACTGGCTGGGGGAAATCTCCTTTCGCCAGGCGGTGGAAAGCCTGGGGGAGCGGGAGAAGAAGATCCTCTCCCTTCGGTTTATGGCGGGCAAGACCCAAATCGAGGTAAGCCGGGAGGTGGGGATCAGCCAGGCCCAGGTCTCCCGCATCGAAAAAGGGGCCCTGGAGCGGATAAAAAAGCAGTTGTAAAAAAACGCCGTCCGGGAGGATCTCCGGGCGGTTTTCTGTCAAGAGGAAAAGCCCCCGGCGCATAGGATAGGACAGAGGAGGTGGGGCTTTATGCTGTGCAGGCTCAGCGACCTGCGGGACAAAGAAGTGGTGAACATCAACAACGGCAGCTGTATGGGCTGCATTTCCGACCTGGAGATCGATACCTGCTGCGCCAAGATCACCGCGATCATCATCTACGGGCGGAGCCGCCTGTTCGGTCTGCTGGGCCGGGAGGAGGATACCGTCATCTGCTGGGACGAGATCCAGTGTATCGGGGAGGATACCGTCCTGGTAAAATACTGCCCGCCCCCTGGGGCCGCCCCCAGCCGCCGGCGGGATTCTATCCTGGACCGGCTGTTTGGATAAAGAAGAGAAAAAACAGTAAAAAAGTGGTTGCATTTCGGGATTTGTTGTGGTATGATGATACGGCACATCGAGAACACACGTGCCCTGATCCGGCTGTGGTTGCCCTTTTTAGGGGTAACAGCCGGAGGTGAGGGGCGCGGAGGCTCAAAAACGAAAGGAGAACAGAAAACATGGCAGTCGTATCTATGAAGCAGCTTCTGGAGGCCGGCGTCCACTTCGGACACCAGACCAGAAGGTGGAACCCCAAAATGGCCCCCTACATCTTCACCGAGCGCAACGGTATCTACATCATCGACCTGCAGAAGACCGTCCGCAAGCTGGAGGAGGCCTATATGTTTGTCCGCGACCTCTCCACCGAGGGAGGCGAGGTCCTCTTTGTCGGCACCAAGAAGCAGGCCGCCGATTCCATCCGTGAGGAGGCCGAGCGGGCCGAAGCCCACTATGTCAACTCCCGCTGGCTGGGCGGTATGCTCACCAACTATAAGACCATCCGCAAGCGCATCGCCCGTCTGGAGCAGCTGCGGAAGATGGAGTCCGACGGCACCTTTGACCGTCTGCCCAAGAAGGAAGTCATCAAGCTGAACCTGGAGATCGAGAAGCTGGAGAAGTTCATGGGCGGCATCAAGCACATGGATAAGCTTCCCGGGGCCCTGTTCATTGTGGATACCCGCAAAGAGAAGATCGCCGTGGCCGAGGCTCACAAGCTGGGTATCCCTGTTGTGGGCATTGTGGATACCAACTGCGATCCCGACGAAGTGGATTATGTCATTCCCGGCAACGACGACGCCATCCGCGCCGTAAAGCTCATCGCCCAGACCATGGCCGACGCCATCATCGAGGGCCGCCAGGGAGCCCAGGGCGCTGCTGAAGCCGAGGCCGAGGCTGCCGAGGCGAAGGAAGCCTGATTGTTCGGAACACCGGCGCCCGGGTCCCAGTGAGTCGGGCGCTTTTCAAAGAGGAATGAGTAGAAGGAGGAACCAAAGAATGGCATTTACCACACAGGACGTTAAAAATCTCCGGGAGACCACCGGCTGCGGCATGATGGACTGCAAGAAGGCCCTTACCGAGACCAACGGCGATATGGAGAAGGCCGTTGAGCTGCTTCGGGAGAAGGGGCTTTCCAAGATCGCCAAGAAGGCCAGCCGCATCGCCGCCGAGGGCATTGTTGTCGCCGCTCAGGACAAGGAGAAGAAGGTGGGCGTAGTCATCGAGGTAAACTCTGAAACCGACTTTGTAGCCAAGAACGCCGTTTTCGTCCAGTTCGTCGAGGACTGCGCCAAGACCGTCATCGCCGAAAACCCCGCCGACGTGGAGGCCCTGCTGGCCTGCAAGATCGCCGGAGGAAACGGCACCGTCCAGGAGGCCCTTCAGGAGAAGATCCTCACCATTGGGGAGAACCTGAAGATCCGCCGCTTTGCCCGGTATGAGGGCGACCTGGAGACCTATATCCACGGCGGCGGCCGCATCGGCGTTATGGTCCGCTTCGCGGTGGAGGGCACCCCCGACGCTGCGGCTTTCCAGGCCTACGCCAAGGACATCGCCATGCAGGTGGCTGCCGCCACCCCCGCCTACCTGGACAAGGATTCCGTTCCCGCCGAGACCATCGCCAAGGAGAAGGAGATCCTCACCGCCCAGGCCATCAACGAGGGCAAGCCTGCCAATATCGCAGAGAAGATGGTGATGGGCCGCATCAACAAGTATTACAAAGAGGTCTGCCTCCTGGAGCAGCCCTTCATCAAGGACGGCGATATTTCTGTCCAGAAATTCACCGAGACTACCGCCAAGGAGCTGGGCGTCAAGATCACCGTTCTGGAGTTTGTCCGCTTTGAGAAGGGCGAGGGCCTGGAGAAGCGTGAGGACAACTTCGCCGATGAAGTTGCCAGCATGGTAAAGGGCTAACCGTCCAAAAATACAAACGCGCCGGGAGACCTTCCCCAAAGGCTTCCCGGCGCTTTCTTCTGCCCTGGGAGATAAATTCCCTAAAATAGGCTTTACAGAACCCCGGGCTTATTGTAAAATAAGGATAAGTATTTTAACGGGGCAGGGGATGCTGTCATCTGCCGGCCCCGAAAGACCAAGAAAGAGTAGGACGGTTGAATTTATGACGCCAAGTTATCGAAGGATCATTCTGAAACTCAGCGGGGAGGCCCTGGCGGGCAAAAACGGCTTCGGCATCGACTACGATACGGTGGTTACCATCTGTAAGAGCATCCAGAAGTGCGTGGAGATGGGCACCCAGGTGGGCATTGTTGTAGGCGGCGGAAACTTCTGGCGGGGCCGCACCAGCGGCAATATGGACCACACCCGGGCCGACCATATGGGAATGATGGCCACCGTCATCAACTCCCTGGCCCTGGCCGACGCCCTGGAGGGGCTGGGGGTGACGGTGCGGGTCCAGACCGCCATCGCCATGCAGGCCATCGCCGAGCCCTACACCAGGGGCCGGGCGGTGCGCCATATGGAGAAGGGCCGGGTGGTCATCTTTGGCTGCGGCACCGGAAGCCCCTTCTTTTCCACCGACACCGCGGCGGCCCTTCGTGCGGCGGAAACCGACGCGGATATTATCCTCAAGGCCACCATGGTGGACGGGGTGTATGACAAAGACCCCCACAGGTTTTCCGACGCCAAGCGGTATGACGTGGTATCCTTCAGCGAGGTGCTGGGCCAGCAGCTTTCGGTAATGGATATGACCGCCGCCTCTATGTGCCGGGACAACAAGGTGCCCATTCTGGTGTTCGATCTCAGCGATCCGGAGAATATCTGCCGCGCGGTCTGCGGTGAACATATTGGAACCATCGTCAAGGAGGTTTAAGCCATGAGCCCTGAACTGAAGATCTACGAAGAGAAGATGAACAAGACCATCAGCGTTATGACCTCGGAGTTTGCCAGCATCCGGGCGGGGCGGGCCAATCCGGCTGTCCTGGATAAGGTTCTGGTAGACTACTACGGCACCCCCACCAAGGTCCGGGAAATGGCCTCCGTCTCGGTCTCCGAAGCCCGGGTACTGGTGATCCAGCCCTACGACAAGAGTTCTCTCAAGAACATCGAGCGGGCCATCCAGACCTCGGACATCGGCATCAACCCCTCCAACGACGGCACCGTCCTGCGCCTGACCTTCCCCCAGCTCACCGAGGAGCGCAGAAAGGAGATTGTCAAGCAGGTCTCCCGCCTGGCCGAGGATTCCAAGGTGGCCATCCGCGCCATCCGCCGGGATGCCAACGACCGCTTTAAGACCATGAAGAAGAACGGCGAAGCCACCGAGGACGACGTGAAGAACCTGGAGACCCAGATCCAGAAGCTCACCGACAAATTTGTAGCCGAAATCGACAAGCTGGCCGAGGCCAAAGAGAAGGAGATCCTTTCTATCTGATGGGAGAAGCTATGAAGGAAACGGAAAGCCGCCCGCCGGAGCGGGAACAGCTGCCCCGGCATATCGGCATCATCATGGATGGAAACGGCCGCTGGGCCAAGGCCCGGGGACTGCCCCGGGAGATGGGCCACAAGGCGGGCTCCAAGGTGGTGGGGGAGATCATCCGCCACTGTAAAAAGATTGGCATCTCCTATGTCACCATCTACGCCTTTTCCACCGAAAACTGGAAGCGCCCCCAAAAGGAGGTGGACGCCCTCCTGGACCTTCTGCGCCAGTACCTTTCCAACATGGAGGAGTACCAAAAGGAGAACGCCCGGCTCCGGGTTCTGGGAGAGGTGGACCCCCTTCCCGCCGACCTTCGGGAAAGCATCCGAAGGGCGGAGCGGGAAAGCGCCGGGAATACCGCCATTACCGTAAACATCGCCTTGAACTACGGGGGCAGGGGAGAGATCGTCCAGGGGGTGAAGCGCCTTCTGGCGGAGGGGATCCCCCCGGAGGAGATCACCGAGGAGACTCTTTCCCAGCGCCTCTACACTGCCGGGATGCCGGATCCGGACCTTATCATCCGCCCCAGTGGGGAGTGCCGTCTTTCCAACTTCCTCCTGTGGCAGTCGGCGTATTCCGAACTGCTTTTTATGGATGTCCTTTGGCCGGATTTTACCCCGGAGCATCTAAACTATGCCCTGCACCAGTACGCTCGCCGTGACCGCCGTTTTGGCGGGGTTTAGCCGCTGCGCCGTTTGTGCGGCGCCCCTGCAAGCCGGGCTAATAACATTGTTGGAAGGGGAAGAACGATGAAAAAAAGAGTCCTCTCGGCGATTGCGGGTCTGATCCTGCTGGCAGTATTGTTGGCTTTTTTTGATACCATTCTGGTAAACGTCCTGGCCGCCTGGGTCTGCCTTTTGTCCCTATACGAGATCTTTAAGGCGGCGGGGCTGCTTCGGTTCCGGACACTGGTGGCAGTGTGCGGGCTCTACTGTATCCTGATCCTGTTTTTGAACACCAGCGCCATTGCGGTTTCCTTTTCTTACCTCAGCTATCTGCTGGTGGTGCTGCTTTTCCTCATCCTTCTGCAGAGCCACAACGAACTCCGGGTGGAGCAGATGGCCTACAGCTTTCTGATCTCCATTCTGCTGGCGGTGTCCTTTTACTGCATCATCCTTCTTAAGGAGCAGACCGGCCCCCAGATGGGAGTTTTTTATCTGCTTCTCATCTTCGGCAGCGCCTGGTGGTCGGACAGCGGGGCCTTCTTTGTGGGGACCTTTTTCGGCAAGCACAAACTCTGCCCACAGGTTAGCCCCAAGAAAACGGTAGAGGGCCTCATTGGCGGACTGGTCACCTCCACTGTCTGCAACGTTTTGGTAGCTCTGGCTTTCCAAGCTCTCTGCAACTGGGTAGTGCCCTGGGGATATATCCGCAATGCCGTTACGGTGAACCTTCCGGCAGTGGCCCTGGTGACGCCGGTGGCCTCCCTCCTGGGGGTTCTGGGGGATCTTTCCGCCTCCATCATCAAACGGCAGTGCAGCATCAAGGACTTTGGCAACCTTATGCCTGGTCACGGCGGCGCCATGGACCGGTTTGACAGCGTTTTGTTCATTGGTCCGCTTTTTTATTTTATTTTTAACATTTGCCCCCTAATTTCCGCCATATAATTTGTATATGATAGAAGGGACAGCCAGGACCTGATTTGCGGAAAAAGGAGTTTGATACCTTGAAAACAATTTTGCTTACCATTCTCATCTTTGGCGTTATCATCAACCTTCACGAGTTGGGGCATTTCTTCTTTGCTAAGCTCTTCGGAGTAAAGGTGGAGGAGTTCTCCTTCGGCATGGGTCCCCTTTTATTCAGCTGGAAGAAGGGGGAGACCCAATACTCGATCCGGCTTTTTCCCATCGGCGGTTTTTTA
>CAJUFK010000029.1 GCA_910585535.1 uncultured Angelakisella sp.
GCCAGGGTGGAGCCGCAGATGGAGCCCTGGGAGGTGGAGCCGTTGCTGGACAGCACCTCGGAGACCAGGCGCAGGGAGTAAGGGAATTCCTCCACCGGGGGGATAACAGGCTCCAGGGCCCGCTCCGCCAAAGCGCCGTGGCCGATCTCCCGGCGGCCGGGACCTCGGCTGGGCCGGGTCTCTCCCACCGAGTAGGAGGGGAAATTGTACTGGTGCATATACCGCTTGGTGGTCTCCCCGTCGATGCCGTCCAGCAGCTGGGACTCCTTGATGGTGCCCAGGGTGGCGATGGTCAGCACCTGGGTCTGGCCCCGGGTGAACATCCCGGAGCCGTGGACACGGGGAATCAGGCCCACCTCGGCGGCCAGAGGCCGGATCTCGTCCATGCCCCGGCCGTCCACACGCTTGCCCTCTTCCAGCAGCCACCGGCGGACGATGAACTTCTGGAGCTTATAAAGGCACTCGTCGATGACGCCGGGCTTGTCGGGGTAGCGATCATCAAACTTGGCGTGAACATCCTCTGCAATGGGGGCCATATTCTGGTCCCGGAGGTTCTTGTCGTCGGTATCCAGGGCGGCCATGACCCGCTCCTCGGCGTAGGCCTTCACTTCCTCGAAGAAGTCGTGGTCAATCTCCTGGGACTCAAAGGCAAACTTGGGCTTGCCGATCTCGGCCTGAACACCCTTGATAAACTCCACCATCTTCTGGACTTCGGCAAAGCCCTTCATAATGGCCTCCAGCATCAGGTCGTCGGGGACCTCCTTGGCCCCGGCCTCGATCATGCAGACCTTCTTATCGGTGCCGGCCACCACCAGGGTGAGGTCGCTCTGCTTGCGCTGCTCGGCGGTGGGAGTGAGGATGATCTCCCCGTCCACCAGGCCCACGTTGATGCCGGCGATGGGGCCCTTCCAGGGGATGTCCGAGATGGACAGGGCGAAGGAAGCGCCGATCATTCCGGCGATCTCGGGCTGGCAGTCGGGATCCACCGACAGAACGGTCATCACCACCGTGACGTCGTTCCGCATATCCTTGGGGAAGAGGGGCCGGATGGGCCGGTCCACCACCCGGGAGGAGAGGACGGCCTTATCGGAGGGGCGGCCCTCCCTCTTGAGGAAGGAGCCGGGGATCTTGCCCACAGAGTACAGCTTTTCTTCAAAGTCCACCGACAGGGGCAGGAAATCGATGCCGTCCCGGGGCTTCTTGGACGCAGTGGCGTTGACCAGCACGGTGGTTTCGCCGTAACGGACCAGCACCGAACCGCCGGCCAGGCAGCACATCTTACCGGTCTCAAAGGAGATTTTTCTGCCGGCAAATTCGGTTTCAAATACACGGTAATTCTCGAACATTCAGTTACCTCCAAAGTTATGGAAGCCTTTTCCTCCGCCGGACGGTCCCCGGGGCGCGGATCACGCGCCGGGTCCTGCCGGGGAGGGGCTCCCGGACCTCCGGCGGCATCGTCCTGGTATAGCAATAACTCCATGAGGCGAAGGGTCTGTCCTCGCCCCCTCGAGCAACTGCTAAACCGTCCGCGCCAAGCCGGAAACGTACAGAATCTTTGCCGGGAGACCACGCCGCTCCAGGCGCCTGGGCCCAGAAAAGGGCGGTCTCCAGTACACTGAAGGAAGGCAGGCAGCCCAAAAAGGGGCCACCTGCCTTCCCGGCAGCTCTTATTTCCGCAGGCCCAGCCGGGCAATGATGGCGCGGTACCGCTCGATGTCCTTCTTCTGGAGGTAGGCCAGGAGGTTTCTCCGATGGCCGACCATCTTCAGAAGGCCCCGGCGGGAGTGATGGTCCTTCTTGTGGACCTTCAGATGCTCGGTAAGCTCGTTGATGCGGCGGGTGAGTACAGCAATCTGCACCTCGGGGGAACCGGTGTCTCCCTCGTGGGTGGCGTACTCCTTCATAATGGCGTTCTTTTCTTCCTTGAGCAGCATAGTCGTTTCTCCTTGTTTTTTATTTGCCACCGGCTTCCCAGCAAGGGGTGCAAGGCGGTACCCGCTGAACGGGTCCTGATCCCCCAAGCCGCGGAGCGGTCACATAGGCTGTCCCCCTTCCCGGCGGACAGCTAGAATATTATAACACAGTTCTTTCTCTCTGTAAAGGGGGAAGACTGGCTTTCTTTCGGTATTTTTCCCTTTCTCCCTACTCCCCATAGGGCACCAGCTGGCCGCTGGTCCCATCCCGAAGGAAGGGTCGGGAGTCTTTTGTCCGAACGTAGACGGTGAGGACCAGGGGTTCGTTCTCCTCCGGGAAGGCGGCGCTTACAGTCCCGTCCTCCCAGAGGATAAAGGGCCGGGAGTCCCTGGCCCGGACGTAGAAGGTGGACCTTCCATCCCCCCAAGCATCGCCGAACTTTACCTCATAATAAAGTTCCCCTTCTACGGTGACTTCCCCCATATAGCTGTAGACATAGGGGGCCACACCGGCAAGGTGTGGAGCTACCCGGGCTTCGATGACCCCTTTGGCGGCCTCCCCGTCCCGGCAGGGGACCACCCGGGAGACGGCTACGGGGTAGTAGTCGCTCCCTCCCATGGTCTCCCGCTCCCCGGCCTCCAGGGCGTAGTCCTCCCCGGCGGAAAGGCTCTCCATGGAGGGCAGGACCTTTTGCTCCACCACCGCCAAGGCGGCGGCCCCGGTCCGGCAGGGGGGATTCCGAACAGCCCGATCCACCAGGACGGCGGCCAGGACCACCAGGGCGGTTACAGCGGCGATGGCCAGCAGCCGCCGGAGGCTCCCCGGCCTTGTGACTTCCTTGGTCATAGGGGTTCCCCTTTCACCGCCATCGGGCGGAATCCTGCCGCACAATATCGGCGTCAGCCAGAATCCTTTGGGACAGGGCCTCCACCGAATCGAACCGCGCCTCGGGGCGCATGAACCGGAGGAGGGAGACGGGAAGGGTCCGGCCATACAGGTCCCCCTCATAGTCCAGGATGTAGGTCTCCATGGTGAGGTTGGTCTCGTGGAGGGTGGGCTTCACCCCCACGTTGGTCACCCCGTCCCAGACCCGGCCTTCAATGAGAACATGGGAGTGGTACACCCCCCGCCGGGGGATGGTAAAGTCCGGGGGGAAAAGCTGGTTGATGGTGGGCCAGGAAAGGGTCCTGGCCAGTCCCTTGCCGTGGACCACCGGGGCGGTAAGGGTAAACGGGCCTCCCAGCATGGCGGCGGCAGCCTCCATCTCCCCCTCCCGGATGCAGGCTCGGATCCGGGTGGAGCTGACCACCTCATCCTGCCACAGCACCGGGGGCAGGGCCTCTACCCGGATACCCTCCGGAGTGCAGAGGTTCCGAAGCTCCTCAACCCCGGCGGAGCCTCCCTTGCCAAAGTGGTAGTTAAAGCCGCAGAACAGGACCTTTGCCCGAAGGACGTCCCGGAGAAACCCCCGGACGAAGCCCTCTGGGGACATGGAACAGAAGTCGGCAAAGAGGGGGCAGACTATCTCCTCCACCCCCAGGCCGGCCAAAACGGCGTCCTTTTGTTCCTCGGTCTGGAGCAGGGTGAGGCCGTTTTTAGAGGCAGGGGCCAGACCCACAGGGGAGAAGGTGAACACCCGGGGGGACAACCCCTCCCTGCGGGCGGTCTCCACTGCGGCGGAGATCACCGCCCGGTGTCCGATGTGGACCCCGTCGAAGAACCCCAGGGCCACTGCCGAGGGCCGGCTTCGCGGGGTGAGAAGATCCTGGCTGACGACCAAGGGCAAACACTCCTTTTCTGGAAGCTGTAGGGGCTGGTCATTGGATCGGGGCAAACAGCTTTATGATGACCAGCTCCTGGGTGGTGGGTTCCACCCGGGCAAGGCCCAGGAAGCGGCTGCTCCCCCCGCCTTCGTAGACCCGAAGGGGCTGGGTGGTGTTGGGATGGCGTACCCGGCGGGTATCCAGTACCGCGCCACTGCAAAACATCCTGGCTTGGTGAGGGGAAAGAAACACCCTGTCGTACCTGGCAAAGGCGCTGTCCACCGGGAGAAGGGCCTCTTCCAGCCGCCCCTCCTGGCAGATGTCCCGGAGCTGGTCCATGGTAATGCACTGTTCCTGGGTAAATCCCATGGTCATGGTGCGGCGCAGTCCGGTGAGAACGCCGCCGCACCCTAGGGCCGCACCCAGGTCGTGGCAGATGGTCCGGATGTACGTCCCCTTGGAACAGGTGACGTCAATGGTACAGGTCCGTTCCGCCTCGTTAAAATCCAGCAGTTCCAGGCGATGAACCGTCACGTCCCGAAGGGGCCGTTCCACCTCCTTGCCCTTTCGGGCCAGGTCGTAAAGCCGCTTGCCGTCCACCCAGACGGCGGAAAACATGGGGGGCAGCTGCTTGATCTCCCCCCTTTGGGTCGCCAGGGCGGCCTCCAGGGCCTCCCTGGTCACCGGGGCGCCACTCTCCGAAAGGACCTTTCCCGTGATGTCCTGGGTGTCGGTGGTAAGGCCGAACCGGATCTCGGCCCGGTAGCGCTTTTCCTCCACCGGCATCAAAGCGGTGGCCTTTACCGCACGGCCAAAGAAAAGGGGCAGGACCCCAGTGGCCATGGGGTCCAAAGTTCCCCCGTGGCCCAGCTTGCGGCATTTGGTGATGCCCCGGCACTTGGCCACCACGTCAAAGGAGGTCCAGTCCTGGGGTTTGTCAATGCAGAGGATCCCTTCCGGCATTACAAGATCTCCCCCAGCTTCCGGGCGATCTCCGCCCCATGCTGGATGGAATCGTCGGCAATAAATTTCAGTTCTGGGGTGTGGCGCATCTTCAGGCGCTGACCCAGTTCCCGGCGGATGTACCCCGCCCCGCTGGTCAGCCCTTTGACGCTCTCCTTTGCCCGTTCCATGCCGGAAACTGAGCTGACGTAGACCTTGCAGCTGGACTGGTCCCCGGAAAGGTCCACCTTGACAATGGACAGCATGGGATCCACCCGGGGGTCCTTGAGGCCCCGGAAGATGTCGGTCAGCTCCCTGTGGATGTCCTCGCCCAGGCGGGCAGTCTTAAATGATGCCATGGCAACTCCTTTTTGTAACGGACGGCCTCGGAGGAGAACCCCCGGGCCGTCCTGTTCTGATGGTTAATCGGTGATCTCCTGGATCTCGTATGCCTCGAAGATGTCGCCCTCCTTGAGGTCGGCGGTCTTCTCCAGGGTGATGCCGCACTCGTAGCCGGCGGCCACCTCTTTGACGTCGTCCTTAAACCGCTTGAGGCTGGCCAGCTTCACGTCGGTGATGATGATGCCGTCCCGCACCAGGCGGATGTTGGCTCCACGGGCGATCTTCCCTTCCAGGACGTAGCACCCGGCCACCTTGCCCACGCCGGTGATAGTATACACCTGGCGCACCTCGGCGCGGCCCAGGTCCACCTCCTTGGTCTTGGGGGCCAGCATCCCCTTCATGGCGGATTCGATGTCCTCGATGAGGTCGTAGATGATACGGTAAAGGTGGATCTCCACCCCGTCCCGCTGGGCGTTTTCCTTGGCGATGGGGTTGGGCCGGACGTTAAAGCCAACGATGATGGCTCCGGAGGCAGCGGCCAGCATCACGTCGGATTCGCTCACCGCGCCTACAGCCCCATGGATGACCTTCACCTTCACCTCGTCGTTGGAAAGCTTCTCCAGGGACTGGCGCACCGCTTCCACCGAACCCTGAACGTCGGCCTTGACGATAATGGGCAGGTGGAGCATCTGCTCCTCGGAGATATGCTCAAAGAGATTGTCCAGGGTGATCTTTTCCACCGAATTGAACTGTTCCTGCTTCTGCTCCTGGCGGCGCTTCTCCACCAGCTCCCGGGCCAGCTTCTCGTCCTCAACGGCGTTAAACTGGTCTCCGGCGGCGGGAACCTCGGCCAGACCGGTAATCTCCACCGGGACGGAGGGACCTGCTTCGGTGATCCGGCGGCCCTTGTCGTTCATCATCACCCGAACCCGGCCCACCGCCGTGCCGGCAATGATGACGTCCCCGGACTTCAAAGTTCCGGTCTGGATAAGGACGGTGGCCACAGGCCCCCGGCCCTTGTCCAGCTTGGCCTCGATGACGGTGCCCTTGGCCATCCGGTCGGGGTTGGCTTTCAGCTCCTTCATATCGGCCACCAGGAGAAGGTTCTCCAGCAGGTCGTCGATCCCGGTGCGGGCCTTGGCGGAAACGGGAACACAGATGACGTCGCCGCCCCACTCCTCTGGCACCAGGCCGTACTCGGTAAGCTGCTGCTTAACTTTATCGGGGTTTGCGTGGGGCTTATCCATCTTGTTGATGGCCACGATAATCGCCACCCCGGCGTCCTTGGCGTGATTGATGGCCTCGATGGTCTGGGGCATAATGCCGTCGTCGGCGGCCACCACCAGGACGGCGATGTCGGTAACCTGGGCGCCTCTGGCCCGCATGGCGGTAAAGGCGGCGTGTCCGGGGGTATCCAGGAAGGTGATGGGCCGTCCGTCCACCTCTACTTGGTAGGCGCCGATGTGCTGGGTGATGCCGCCGGCCTCACCGGAGACCACGCTGGTGTTGCGGATGGCGTCCAAAAGGGAGGTCTTGCCATGGTCCACGTGGCCCATAACCACCACGATGGGGCACCGGGGCTGGAGGGCCTCGTCGGCATCCTCGCTCTCGTCAAAGAGGCGGTCTTCAATGGTGATGACGACCTCCTTGGAAACCTTGGCCCCAATCTCCATGGCCACCAGGGCGGCGGTGTCGTAGTCGATGACATCGTGATTGGAGACCATGACCCCCAGGGGCATCAGGCGTTTGATGATTTCGGTGGACTGGACCTTGAGGATGGCGGCCAGCTCGGTGACGGTCATCTCCTCGGGAAGGGTGACCTCCAGCTTCTGGCGGCGCTGGCGCTCCATCTCCAGGTGGCGCATCTTCTGGTCCTCCCGCTCCTTGCGGCTCATAAAGGGCTTGCCCTTGCGCTGGGAGCGCTGGTTCAGCTTCTGCTTTTTTACACCGGTATCCCGCACCGAGGCCGGAGCAATCTGCTCGTAACGCTCGTTGTACTTATCCAGGTTTACCTCGGAGGTACGCATATCCACCACAACGCTGGTGACGGTGACCGGGGCCTGGCGCTCCCCCTTGGGGCCCTTCTGCCGCTGCTGCATCTTGATCTCGATGGGCGTGCCCTGGGGGGGCAGGGTGGGCTTTTTCGGCGGCGGGGGCGGGGTCTGCTGCTGGGGCCGGGGAGGCTGCCCACCCCGGCGGTCGGGACGTCCCCCCTGCTGGCCGGGGCCTCTGCCCTGGCTCTGCTGCTGGCCAAAGGGACGGCGGTCTCCCCCCTGGAAGGGAGGTCTCCCCTGCTGCTGGCCGCCCTGCTGGGAGCCGCCGGCGGGACGGGGGCCGCTTTGGCCGCCGCCCTGGGGACCGTAGGTGGTGCGGTTGTTGTAGGTGCGCTGGCCGGGCCGGAAGTTGGCCACCGCCGGATCCACCGGACGGGCGGGCCGGGCCGGGGCCCCTGCTGTCCCCCCAGGGGCGGCGGGGCGGGGCGGGGCGGGTTTGGGGGCGGGAGCGGCAGGCTTTTCCTCCGCCTTGGGGGCGGGGGCCGCAGGCTTTTCCTCCGCCTTGGGGGCGGGAGCCGCAGGCTTTTCCTCCGCCTTGGGGGCGGGGGCCGTGGGCTTCTCCTCCGCCTTGGGGGCGGGGGCCGTGGGCTTCTCCTCCGCTTTGGTGGCGGGGGCTGCAGACTTCGGGGCCGGGGCGGCAGGACGTTCCTCCTCCTTCGGCGCAGGCTTGGGAGCCGGGGGCGCCTTGGGCTTTTCGCTTTGGAGGGCAAAATAGCTGTCCAAACTGGGGGTGCTGTGGTCCCGGGTGAACTTATCGAACACCAGGTTCAGCTCCTCGTCTGTGAGGGCAGTCATATGCTTCCTCGGCGCGCCGGGGAAATTCGCCTCCAACAGATCGATGAGATCCTTGCTGGGGATGCCCAGGTCCTTGGCGACCTCGTGAACTCTGTACTTTTCTATCATCTATTCTGCTCCTCCTTCGTCGCTGCACATCAGTTTTTTCATTCCGGCCGCGAACCCGTCATCGACGACTGCCACAACGCCGGCCAACTTTCCACACACCTGTGCAAGATCCTCCATGGAAAATCCAATGTCCGCCTGTTCCGGGGGATCGGCGCTTCCCTCCAGGGCTCGTTCCATCCGTTCCCGGCTGCGGGGAGAGAAATCAGCGGCGTACAAAACCAGCCTTGCCTCCCCCATTCCGGCGGCCTCCTTGACCGGTTCAAAGCCGATCCTCAGCTTACCCGCCTTCCGGCAAAGGGACAACAGTCCCAAAAGCTTATTCACTGCGGCTGATTTCCTCCTCCAATCGCTGGTATACCTCGTCGGGGATTTGGCAGTCCAGGGAGCGTTCCAGCCGTCTCGCCTTTCTTGCCTTCCTTAGACAGTCTGCCTTGGGACAAAGGTAGGCGCCCCTTCCCGGCTTTCTGCCGGTGAGGTCCACCGAAAGCTCTCCTTCGGCGGAGCGCACCACCCGCACCAGTTCTTTCTTGGGAAGGTGCTGGCCGCAGCCGGAACACATCCGTAAAGGGATCTTTTTTGCCTGCATCGCCTAACCTCCTACTCTCCCCGGAGGGGGAAATTCCCGCTTCCTTTTCGCTGTTATTCTTCCTCGTCCTCGCCGTAGAAGCCGCTCTCCGGCCGAATGTCAATCTTCCAGCCGGTAAGCTTGGCGGCAAGGCGGGCGTTCTGGCCCTTGTTGCCGATGGCCAGGCTCAGCTGGTGGTCCGGCACGGTGACCCGGCAGCTGGGGGGGTCTTCCCCGGTGATCTCCACCGAGCGGACGTCGGCAGGAGAAAGGGCGGCTGCAACAAACAGCTTGGGATCGTCACTGTATGGCACCACATCGATTTTCTCGCCCCCCAGTTCCTCCACAATGCTGGTCACCCGCACCCCCTTGGGCCCGATGCAGGCCCCTACGGGATCCACGTTTTCGTCCCGGCTGGACACTGCCAGCTTGCTGCGGCTGCCTGCCTCCCGGCTGATGGCCTTGATCTCTACGATGCCGTCGTAGATCTCCGGCACCTGCATTTCAAACAGGCGCTTGACCAGGCTGGGATGGGTGCGGGAGATCATCATTCGGGGACCCTTCTCCCCGTTCTGGGCCTCCACCACATAGACTCGGATCTTCTGCCCGTCCTCCAGCTTTTCTCCCGGCAGCTGCTCGCTCTTGGGCAGAAGGGCCTCGGAATCGCCGATCTCCAGGATAACGCTTTCCCGAAGGGGATCCCTGCGGAGGACGGTGGCGGTGACGATGTCGTGCTGATGGGAGCGGTATTCCTCCATAAGGATCCCCTTCTCCGCCTCCCGGATGCCCTGGCGGATAACGTGCTTTGCCGACTGGGCGGCAATGCGGCTGAACTTTTTGGGCTCCAGGGGGATCTCCACGGTCTCCCCGATCCTGGCCGCCTTATTGTACTTTACGGCCTCCTCTATTGTGATCTGGACTGTAGGGTCCTCTACCTCCTCCGCAACCTCTTTGCGAAGGGCGACATAGAAGCGTTTGGCTTCAGGGTCGATTTCTACAATACAGTTTTCGCTGCCGGCGGGGTCCTTCTTCACCGCTGTGGTGATGGCCGCCTGGATCCTTTTCACCAGTTCCTCCTGGGAGATACCCTTCTCCTGTCCTATCAGCATCAGGGCTTCAAAAAATTCCTGGGTATCCATCTCTTTGGTGTTAGGTGCGACCTTCTTTGCCTTAGCCATCTTCCTTATTCTCCTTCATCATCTTCTATGTCCAGGTCTTCGGTGGTGTAATCGTTATAAAGGCGGATCGAAGACGCCTCCTCCAGGGCGAAGGTCATCTCCGTTTCCCCGGAAAGCAGCATCGTGACTTTGCCGTCCTCCCAGCCGGAAAGGGTCCCGGTGAACTCCCGGACCCCGTTTACCGGGCGGAAGAAGCGCACGGTAATTTCCATCCCCATGCAGGCCTCAAAGTGCCAGTCCCGGGTCAGCTCCCGCTCGATGCCCGGGGAGGAGACCTCCAGGGTATAGCTTTGAGGGATGGGGTCGGCTTCGTCCAAAAGCTTATCCACCGCGCGGCTGAAAGCCTCGCAGTCCTGAATGGTAAGCCCCTCTTCTTTGTCGATAAAGTAACGCAGATACCAAAGGCTCCCCTCTTTTTCAAACCGCAGATCCCACAGGGTCAGCCCCAGCTCTTCCAGCACCGGCTGGGCCAGGCGTGCGGCGGCTTCTGTGGTGGTTTCCTTTTTCTTAGCGGCCAAAGATCCTTCCCTTCCTTCTTCTTTCATAGCAGTACAGGAGGGACAACCCCCCATACATAAAGGAAAGAGCGGGTAGCCCCACTCTTTTACTAATCTCCTTATCATGTTGTATGATACCACATTCCAATAGCAGTTGCAATACTTTTTGCGAAAAAAGGCCGAATCTTCTGCCGAAAAGCCGCTTTTATTCCTCCATCTGCCTCCCCAGGAAGGCGGCTGCCGCAGAAATCAGCTTGATCTCACTATCCCCGGCAATGTCTCCGGGTTTGTTCATCAGGTACATCACACTGCCGCAGACATCCCCGGAGGCGATGATGGGGTACTGTACCAGGCTGTAGTGGTCCACCCCTTCCACCGGCTGAAGCTTCTTTTCGGTGCCGGTAAAGGCGTAGCTCTTCCGGTTCTCGATCATATCCTCCAAGCTGGCGGAAACGCGCCGCTCGATGAGTTCCTTTTTGGCGATGCCTGCCACGCTGATGACATGGTCCCGGTCGCAGATGACAACAGGGAATCCGCCTGTTTTATAGAGGACTTCGCCGTACTGTCCGGCAAAGCTGCTCAGTTCTCCGATGGGGGAATATTTCTTAAAGATCACTTCGCCGTCGTTGTCGGTGAATATTTCCAGGGGGTCGCCCTCCCGTATCCTCATGGTCCTGCGGATCTCCTTGGGGATGACCACCCGTCCCAGGTCGTCAATCCTTCTTACGATTCCTGTGGCCTTCATTTTGTTTCCTCCTATATCAATGGGTTGTTTCCATATTTTCTGCCGGCTTTTCTCCGATGCTGCTCCTAGTATTTGTCGGGGCAGGTCATTTATTCCGGCGGCGGCTGGAAATGAAAACCGGGAAACCCCATGGGAAATCTTACCTTATTTTACAAAATTCTTCCAGCAGGGTAAAATAAGAACATTATTTTACTAAAAAGGAGGACGCTGTTTATGGAGAGAAGGATCCGGGCTGCCCAGCTTACCGCCTTCCGCTGCCGGCTCTGGGAGGAGGAGCGAGGCTCTGCCACCATCGAAAAGTACCTGCGGGAGGTGCGGGCTTTTTCCGCCTGGCTGGGGGACCAGCCCTTGACGAAAGAGCAGGTCTTCCGTTGGAAGGACCACCTGGCGGTCTGTGGCCACCAGCCGGCCACCATCAACGGGAAACTTGCCGCCCTCAATAAGTTTTTCGGATTTTTGGGTTGGAAGGACCTTCCGGTGCGGTATCTGCGGATCCAGCGGCGGCTTTTCCGCAGCACCGAACGGGAACTCACCCGGGAGGAGTATTCCCGCCTTTTGGACACCGCCTGGGATCTGGGGCGGGTGCGCCTGGCCCTCCTCCTTGAAACCATCTGCGCCACAGGGATCCGGGTAAGCGAGGTCCCGTACATTACGGTTGAGGCCATCCGCAGCGGGCGGGCGGAGATCACCCTTAAGGGAAAGATCCGGACCATCCTCCTGCCGGGAAAGCTTTGCAGAAAGCTGCAAAAATATGCCGGGAAAAGAAAAATCACCTCTGGGGAGATCTTTCTCACCAGAAGCGGACGGGGATTGAGCCGCCGCCAAATTTGGGCTGAGATGAAGTCCCTTTGCGCCAGGGCCGGGGTTGCGGCTTCCAAGGTGTTTCCGCACAACCTGCGCCACCTTTTTGCCAGGACCTTCTACCGGGCCTGCCGGGACGTGGCCAAACTGGCGGATATGCTGGGCCACTCCAGCATCGAAACCACCCGCCTATACCTGATCTCCACCGGCACAGAACACGCCAGGCAGCTGGAACGGCTGGGGTTGGTCACTTAGGGACAGAATTTGCATTTTGGGTATTTTCTTGATTTTATTATAACACAGCCTGCCAGCTGAATCAAGGCGTGTTCCCTGCCCTTCGGGAGATCCTCTACAGCATCTGGGGCCGCAAGCCTTTAAGCAGTTTGCGACCCTGATTTTCTATATTCTTTTTCCTCCCTTTACACAGATTTTCGGCCGCCGTTGTCTTGGGGGCCTTTTCTTTTTCTCAAAATGCAAATTCTGTCCCTAAGGAGATGGAGGAGAAAGAATATGGGATATTCCCGGCAAAAGCTGGATCTCACCGGTCAGCGGTTCGGCAAACTGACGGTCCTTTGTCCAGCCCCCAACATTGGAAGCCGGACCGCGTGGCTCTGCCGCTGTGACTGCGGCAGAAAAACCGTGGTCCAAAGCGGACGCCTGCGAAGCGGCCATACCTCCAGCTGCGGCTGTTTAAGCGCCAGCCCCGCCCCGGGAGTGGGACTCTCCAGCCTCACCTATGTGGACGGGACCTGTGTGGAGATGCTAAAGGCCAAGACGGTCCGCAGGAACAACACCAGCGGCGTCCCCGGGGTGGATTGGCTCTCCGGCAAGCAGCGGTGGCGGGCCACCATCTGCTTTAAGGGGAAACGATATTACTTAGGAAGCTACGTCCTTTTTGAGGATGCGGTAAAAGCACGGAAATGTGCCGAGGAGAATCTTCACGACAAATTTGTCCAGGAATTTTCCGAGATCTCCGCCACAGGATCCACAGCGGACAGCGACTGATTTGCAGCCTAGGGGCATTGGGCAGAACAGGACTTCTTCCCGGCGCCCCTCCTCTGCTCAAATCCCCCATTTCTCCCGGCTTGGTTTCCGCGTGTCGGGCTGTTCCTGGCTCTTCCTCCCTCTGCCGTCCTCCTGCCAGAGGATCCGCAGGCCCAGAACGACCAAGGAGACAGCCACCAGCAGAATCCAAAGGATGTTGGGGTCGGCAGCCCTGTGCCAGAGCGGCATGTCCCCCGGAGGAAGATCCGCCTCGGTTACCCGGCGCGGCAGGATCCCCGGAGGATCCGTTTCCGGAGTCTCCTCCTCCGGCAGCTCCACCGTCTCCCGGGAAGACGCCGCTTTCTTCTGGCTTTTGCTGCCGGCAGGCGATTTGGAGGAACTCGCCGGCGGCACAGAGACGGCGGGAGGCGGTTTCTCCGAAAAGACTGGTTCTTCTTCCGGGAAGGCCGGTTCCTCCTCTGGAACGGCAAGGGCCGGGCCCCACTGGGGCGGAGAGTCCTGGACTTCCTCCTCCCAAAATTCCCAGCCGGAAGCGGAGTCCGCCCCATTCCAGGAACTGCTCCAGTTCTCCTCCCAGTCCTGCCAGCTTTCTTCCTCCTCTGGAGGAGGCTGTTCCTCTTCCGGGAGGGAGGACTGGAGCGATTCCTCTTCCCAAAGGGGCGGCAGTTCCTCCTCTCCCCAGGCGGTAATCGCCGCCGCCCAGAAAAGGAGTGAGGCCAGCAGCAGAAGCTTCCGGGACAAATTTCTGGCTTTTATGGTTCCCCACCGCCCTTTCAGGAAATTTTTTCCTTTTTCATTGTATACCCCCTCCCCGCCGTTTACAAGCTTTTTCCTCCAGAACTGTAGCATTTTCTTTCCGCCTGTGCTATACTCAATCTGTGATCTTTGTCAGCAAAGGATGGTGCGTATGAAACAACGGCCGCGGCCTTTGAACGCGGCCTGCCTACAAGGAGAAAACGAACATGAATATCAGTCCATTGACCCAGGCGATGTTCCAGGCCGGCATATCCCCCTCCATCGGGATCCCCAGCGTCCCTGGAACCTCCTTTCTGGACACGGTAGCCAGGGGGCTGGAGAACGCCCGGGAGGTATCCTCCGCTGGGGAAGTTTCCAAGACCCAAAGCCTGGAGGACCGCCTCCGGGCCAAGTACCCCAACCTGGCCTACCACGTTTTTGACGCCAGCAGCCGCTATTGGCGGACGCGGAACGACTACCCTCACTATCTGCTGTACCAGCAGGGTGACGAGGCCAAGAAAACGCTGGAGAACTGGAAGCCCACCGGGCCGAACCCCTTTTACGGTTCGGTGGACGGCAAATTTACCGCCCCCAAGGAGATTCACGCCCTAGCCGCCGTCCCCCCAGGGAGTGTTGCGGTAGTCATCCACCCCAAGGTCCAGGAGCGGATGGAACAGGACCCCGCCTACGCCGACGAAATTTACAAGCGCATCGAAGCCTGGTTCGCCTTTGACGCTGCCCGGAACGAGGCCATGATCCCCGGCATCTCCCTGGAGACCTCCAAGAGCATCGCCATCGGGGAGGACGGCCAGATCGCCAACGCCCAGTCCTGCAGCGGCGGGCGCGTCACCCAGTCCAAGAGCGGGGATGACGGCGACGGCGAGGACTTCTGGGAAGCCCGGGCCAGGCGGTTCCGGCTCTACATGGACCAGGTGGTGGAGGCCCAGATCCTCCACAAGCTAGGGCTTACTATGGAGCTTTCCGCCCGCCGGTCGGTGACCAGAAAGGCCGCCCGCATCTCCACCAGCTCCGGCAATTCGGAGGCGGTCCAGAGACTGGCCGCCATGCAGCAGGCCCAGGCCGCCGCCTCCCAGACCACCGCCATGATGAACGACCCGGCGTTCCGGGAAGCCTTGGGCGACACTATCGCCGGGGTCTCCATCGACGCCGTGTTCCAGTCCACCGCAGAACACCTGGCCCAGGGACCTTACATCATTTGACCTGCCGTTTGGACCCCATTGGGGAGAACGGACCTCCGGGTCTTGACTGACAGAGAGACCCGGTTCAAAAGCCCAGCGCCAAACTGAGCATTTCACAAAGATCACATATCAAAAGGCCCGCCGCCCCAAAAGGGGTGACGGGCCTTTTCCAGTGGAAGATCCCCGGGAAAGGGATGTTCTCCCGGGGGTCTGTTTTTCGCAGAGGCTTACTCCTCAACGTAGGCGTACTGGAAGAACCAGTAGCCGTAGGGGCTGTGCCAGCTGCCCTTCAGGGAGGGACTCTGGAGCCAGAAGTCGTTGTAGTAGGCAACGGGGATGCAGCCGTAGTCCTCCATCATGATCTTCTCGGCCTCATGGAGCGCCTTGAAGTGCTCGCCCTGGTCGGCGACACGGGAAGCAGCTATCGCGGCATCAAAGGCGGGGTTGCTGTACTTACCGTCGTTGTTGCCGTTGCCGGTCTCCAGCAGCTCGATGATGTTGGAAGCATCGTTGTAGTCCATGACCCAGCCGTTCCGGGACATCTGGTAGTCACCGGCCCGGCGCAGGGGGGTAAAGGAGGCCCACTCCACCTTGTCGATGTTCATGGTGATGCCCAAAACCTCCTTGTAGGCGCTCTGGAGGTACTCAGCCACGGCTACGTGGTAACCGGCCTCGTTGGTGGAGTAGGTGATGGTGGGGAAGCCTTCGCCGCCCGGATACCCGGCAGCAGCCAGGGCCTCCTGGGCCAGCTTCTTGTTCTCCTCGTAGTCCTCGCTGATAAAGGGCTTTCCGCCGTTGGCAGCCTTGGTGTTATCGTAGAAAGCGCCGGGAGCGCCAGCGTCGTCAATGCCAGGGCCAACAAAGTTGTAGGCGGGGCTGTAGGTGCCCTGCATAATGACGTTGGCGACGTACTCACGATCGATGGCCAGGTTCAGAGCCTTGCGGACGTTGACATCGTTAAAGGGGGCGACGGCGTCGTTCATGGAGAGGTAGTAGGTGCCCAGGATGGTGTCAACGTAGAAGTCGCCGCCGTCCTCAACCTTGGTGAGGCTGGGGATCTCCTCGGTGGGGACATCCTTAATCATCACGGCCTCACCGCTGTTGTAGGCGGCAAAGGCGGCGCTGGAATCCTCCAGCAGCAGGAAGTTGATGGTGTCGGTGACGATGCGGGAGGAATCCCAGCCGCCAACGTAGTTGGGGTTCTTCTTGCAGACGATACGCTCGCCGGGGGTCCACTCGGCGATCATGTAGGGACCGTTGCAGATGTAGGTCTCAGGCTTGGTGGCCCAGGCGTCACCGTTGGCTTCGACAATGGCCTTCTGGACGGGGCTCATGGTGCCGAAGGCAACGATCTTATCAAAGTAGGAGCAGGGATAAGCCAGGGTAACGGTCAGGGTCTTGCCGTCGTCGCTGGCCTTGACGTTGAGCAGCTCGGGGTCGGGCTCGGTGGTCATGTTGCCTTCCTCATCGGGGTTGCCGATGGCAGCCTGGTAGCCGTCCACCATGTTGAGAACGGTGGAGCCGTAGGGGGCGGCCAGCTCAACGTCAGCCAGACGCTTAAAGCTGTACTCGAAGTCCTTGGCGTTGAGGTCGGAGCCGTCGGACCACTTGAGGCCGTCACGCATGGTGAAGGTCCAAACAAGGCCGTCATCGCTGACGGTGTAGCTCTCGGCCTGGCCGGGCTGAACTTCCAGGTTCTCATCAATGATGAGCAGGGTCTCAAAAAGGGTGACCAGCATATTGCCGCCGTCCACCGCGCTGTTCAGAGCGGGATCCAGGGTCTCAGGGTTAGGCCCGATCTGGACGCTGAACTCGTCAGCGATAGTCCCGGTGGGCTCAGCGGTGTCGCCGCCCTCCGCAGGGGTGCTGCTCCCGTTATCGGGAGCGGGGCTGTTGGCGTTGCCGCCGTTGTTGCCGCCGCAGGCCGCCAGAGCCAGCACCATCAGGGCGGCCAGGGCCAGGGCGATCAGTCTCTTGAGTTTCATTCTTTCATCTCCAAAATTTTATTTACGGGTACTTTCCCGTGTATTTCAACCGCGCTTTGACACGCGGGAAACACCGCTTGCTAAGAGGACTTATCCCATCAAAGATGGGATACAGGGGCTCTTTTTTTCTGCGGGAGAGCAGAAAAATTTTTTATTTTACCATGCCGAGGTTGTGGCAGGCGGCCCAGTGCCCGGCGCTGACTTCCCGAAACTCGGGGACCTCCTGGGCGCACCGGTCGGTGGCGTAGGGGCAGCGGGTCCTAAACCGGCAGCCGCTGGGCGGGTCCAGGGGGCTGGGCACGTCCCCCTGGAGGGGAATCCGCTGGGAGGCCCTGGCGGTCCTGGGATCCGCCACCGGAATGGCGGAGATCAGGCTCCGGGTGTAGGGATGGACGCTGTGGGCGATCAGCTCAAAGCTATCCGCCAGCTCCACCAGCTTGCCCAGGTACATCACGCCGATGCGGTCGGAAATGTGCTTGACCACACTGAGGTCGTGGGCGATGAAAAGATAAGTAAGGCCCATTTCCTCCTGGAGGTCCTCGAACATATTCACCACCTGGGCCTGGATGGAAACGTCCAGGGCGGAGACGGGCTCGTCGCAGACGATAAACTCCGGATGGACCGCCAATGCCCGGGCAATGCCCACCCGCTGGCGCTGGCCGCCGGAAAACTCGTGGGGATAGCGGTTGGCGTGTTCGCTGTTAAGGCCCACCCGCTCCAAAAGGGAAATGATCCGGTCCCGGCGCTCCTGCTTGGAGGCGGCCAGCTTATGAATGTCAATAGACTCCCCAACAATGTCCCCAATGGTCATACGGGGGTCCAGGCTTGCGTAGGGGTCCTGAAAGACGATCTGCATCTTCCGGCGGAAGGGAAGCATATCCACGGCGGTCTTTACGCCGCACTTGGGGTTTCCTGCCTCATCCAGAACCGGAGAGCCGTCGGGGTTTTGCAGGGGACAGCGGCCGCTGTCAAACAGCACCTGGCCGTCGTAGATGATCCGGCCGTCGGTGGGCTCATAAAGGCGGAGCATGGTGCGGCCCACGGTAGTCTTGCCGCACCCGGACTCCCCCACCAGCCCCAGGGTCTCCCCTTTGCGGATGGCGAAGGAAACATCATCCACCGCCTGGACAAAGCGCCGGTTGGCGCCCCGGCCCCCCGCAGGAAAATACTGCTGGAGGTGCTGAATTTCAATCAGGTTCTTTTCCTCACTCACGCCTTTGCGCCTCCTTCCCGCCTGTCGGACAGCTCCTTGCGGAGAAGCCAGCAGTAGCTGTAATGGGTCTCGTTCAGCTGGGTTCTGGGGGGCATCTGCCGCAGGCAGATCTTCATGCAGCTTTGGCACCGGGGAGCGAAAGGGCACCCCGCCGGAGGATTGAGGAGGTCCACCGGCTGACCCTCAATGGGGACCAGCCGTTCCGAAGCCTCGGTGGACAGCTTGGGAATGGAATTGATAAGGCCCTTGGTATACTCGTGGCTGGGCTCGTAAAAGATCTCGTCGGTGGTGCCGTATTCTACGATGTGTCCGGCGTACATCACTGCGATACGCTCGCACATACTGGCCACCACACCAAGATCGTGGGTAATCATAATGATGCTCATGCCCAGCTTCCGCCGCAGCTCCTGCATCAGTTCCAGGATCTGGGCCTGGATGGTAACGTCCAGGGCGGTGGTGGGCTCGTCGGCGATGAGAAGCTTGGGCTCACAGGCCAGGGCAATGGCGATCATCACCCGCTGGCGCATCCCGCCGGAAAGCTCGTGGGGATACTGGCGGAGACGTTTTTCCGGCTCGTTGATCCCAACCAGCTCCAGCAGCTCCTTGGCCCGGGCGTTCGCTTCCTCCTTGGTCTTGTCGGTGTGAAGGCGGATAACCTCCACAATCTGGTTGCCGATGGTGTACACCGGGTTGAGGCTGGTCATGGGGTCCTGGAAGATAATGGAGACCTCGTTCCCCCGCATCTTCCGAAACTCCTTTTCGGTCATCTGATCCACCTGATGGCCGTTAAAGCGGATCGTTCCGCCGATAAGCTTTCCAGGGTAGGCGGTAAGGCCCATAATGGAGTACGCAGTCACCGATTTTCCGGAACCGGACTCCCCTACGATGCCCAAAACTTCCCCTTCCTCCATGGAGAAGGAAACGCCGTTCAGGGCTTTGACCTCCCCGGCAGGTGTGAAGAAGGAGAGCCGCTCGTCTCTGATCTCCAACAGTTTTTCGCTCATGGTTACTCCCCCTCCTTCTTAATTCTTCAGTTTGGGGTCAAAGGCATCCCGGAGGCCATCCCCAAAGAGATTGAACACCAGGATGGTGATGCTGATGAGAACGGCGGGGAGGAGCAGCAGATGGGGATAGGTATTCATCCCCTTCACCGCGTCGGTGGCCAGGGAGCCCAGGGAGGGCATAGGGGCCGACACGCCAAGGCCCAGGAAGCTGAGGTAGCTTTCGGTGAAGATGGCGGCGGGGATCTGGAGGGTGGTGGTGACGATCAGGGTGCCGATGCAGTTTGTCAGCAGGTGCTTGCGGATGATCCGCCCGCTTCCCGCCCCCAACGCCCTGGCGGCGGTGACGTATTCCGATTCCTTCAGCACCAGCACCTGGGACCGGGTGATCCGGGCCATCCCCACCCAGTACAAAAGGGCAAAGACGATAAACATGGCGATGAGGCTGGGCCCCACCTTCTGCATCCACTCAAAGCCCGGATTTTCGGCCAGATCGATGATCCTGGGCTTTAGAACAATGGACAGCAGGATGATTAACAAAATATCCGGAATGGTGTACAAAATATCGGTAAAGCGCATCATAAGGTCATCGATGAGCCCACCGGCAAAGCCGGCCACTGCGCCGTAGGTCGCGCCGACGAGCAGCACCAGCATCGAACACATGATACCCACTGTAAGGCTGATCCGGGTGGCCATCATCAAGCGGACGGCAAAATCCCGGCCCAGCTTATCGGTGCCGCAGATATGGGGGAACACCGACTCCCCCGCCTCGATACGCTGCAGCTCCGTCTTGCCGTATTCAAAGAAGGAGAGGTTCTCGCTGTACTTGATCTGCTGGTCATAGGTATAGGGCCAGAAGCTTGGCAGAATATAGGCAAAAAAGACGATTAGCAGGATGAAGAAGAGGCTGACCATTGCGATCTTGTTCTTCCGCAGCCGGCGAAAACCGTCCGCCCAGAAGTTGACGCTTTCCCGCATAATGACAAGACTTTCCTTCTCGCCGGCGGTGGCGGGAGCGAAATCGTCGGGGTTAAATTGGATCTTTTCCATTTCCGGATTCTGTTCCACGATTGCGTTCCTCCTTCCCTTACTTCAGCTTGATCCGGGGATCGATGACCTTATATAAAATATCCACGATAACGTTGGCTGCAATGACCAGGGTCGCCAGGATAATGGTGGTCCCCATAATCATGGTGTAGTCCCGGTTGATGATAGAGGATACAAACTCCCGCCCCAGGCCGGGGATGGTGAAGATCTTCTCCACCACAAAGGAGCCTGTCATCAGGGAGGCCAGCATGGGGCCCACATAGGCGATAACAGGGAGGACCGCGTTGCGGAGGGCGTGCTTAAAGAGGATCATAAAATTGGAAAGACCCTTGGCCTTGGCGGTGCGGATGTAATCCTGGCCCATAACGTCCAGCAGGCTGGAGCGCATCAGGCGGGTGATGTAGGCGGTGGGATAGATGGCCAGAGCCGTCACTGGCATGATATAGGACGCTGCATCGTTGAGACCCATGGTGGGAAGGACCTTCAGCCAGCTGCCGAAGGTATAAAGGAGCAGCACGCTGCTGATAAAGCTGGGGATGGCGATGCCGCAGGTTCCCAGGACCAAGATAAAGCTGTCCGGCAGTTTTCCCCGGTTATAAGCGGAGATACACCCCATGGGGATCCCCACACAAAGGGCCACCACTACGGCGATTCCGGCCAGCCGGGCCGAGATGGGAAACTTGGAAAAGATTATATCCGAAACGGTCCGTCCCCGCTGGCGCAGGCTAAAGCCCATATCCCCGTGGAGGAAATCGGTCATATAAGTAAGGTACCGCTGGTGGAGGGGTTTATCCAGGCCGAACTTAGCGGCCAAAGCCTCCTGGGCCGCCTTGCTGATGGATTTTTCTGCCACAAAAGGGCCGCCCGGAACCAGGTTCATCAGGAAAAAGGTCAGGGTGGCAACAATGAAAACGCTAAGGATCCCCATTGCGATCCGTTTTAGGATATATTTGCTCAATCGCGTCACACTCCTCTGTTTCCGCCAGCCGATACCAGCTGCATTTTTTGAACACTTTATTGTGTTATCATAGCATACCGGCGCTCTGCTGGTCAAGGCAAAAAAACTTCCTGTCTGGAAATTCGCCATAACTTCCATGAAACGGACAGGTTGAAGGAGCAATTTTTATATCTCGATAAAAAGTTTTCAACCGGTTTTCAACCAGTAATGTTTTCCCAGTGAAAACTTTTGTCTCCTGCAGGCGGACGCTCCTTTCCCAACGGCAAGGGACTGATCTTCTTATGGCTGAACGTTCTGAACCGAGGCGGTCCATGGCCGGGGCCCAGCTGCAGAGCAAAACGGGGGCCTTTCGGCCCCCGCTTTTCTTGTTCAGGCAAGAAAGGGTTGGTTATTTGGCAGACATGGAGCTTTCGTAGCTCTCGATCATCTTCTTGACCATCTGGCCGCCGATGGAGCCGGCCTGCTTGGAGGTCAGGTCGCCGTTGTAGCCCTGCTTAAGGGTGACACCAACGGTGGAAGCAGCTTCGTTCTTGATCTGGGCGAGAGCCTCTTTGGATTTCTTGTTAGCCATAATGTTTTTACACTCCTTAGAAATCATTCAAAAATCAATTTGGGATCCTGCGTTTGCAGTAATATTGTAAGCGGCCTTCTTTGTTTTATCACTGGTAGGTTCTGGGCGCTCTCAAAGGATCCACCGGAACGCTTTTTCTGTGCCTTGCAGCGTCTATACAGCATCACGCCGTAATTTGTTCTTTCGCCGCCGGCCCTTTGGACTGCTTGAAAAAATGCCCTTAATATGGTATCCTAAATAATAACACCGACAGAAAACCAGTATGGGAAGGAGTTTTGATGAAATGAAGCTAACTGGGAAAATATGGTGTGCCCTTCTTGCTGCGGCAGTGGTTTTTGTCCTTCTTGGGGCCGGAATCGCTACCGCCTTCCATGGTTTAACAGATCCTCCCGTCCCGGCGGCCTCACAATCCACAGATGTGCCGCCTGCATCGACTTCCCTGCCCGAACTGCCCTCCTCCCCCGCTGCGCCGGATACTCCCGCAGCACCCGCTGCGCCTGCCGCTCCTGCTTCCCCTTCCACCCCCGCCCAAGGGGACATCGGGCTGGATGGAGCAAAATCCGCCGCACTGGCACAGGCAGGCCTTTCTGAAGACCAAGTGGCTTGGACGGATCTTGAGCAGGACCGGGAACATGGACGATTCGAGTATGAATTGGAGTTCTGGGCCGGACAGGTGGAATACGATTACAGCATCGACGGGACCACCGGCGGGATCCTCAAGGAGAGATGGGAGGATCACAGCGCCGCCGGGACCACCAGCGATGCAGGGGCGGCGGCGGCCAAGACCGCAGTTTTGAGCCACCTGGGGATCGATGAAAGCCAGGCCGCCGCTATGAAAGCAGACCGTGAGCTGGAAAACGGCCTGGTGGAGTATGAGATTGAATTTTGGGTGGGACAGACCGAGTACGAATATACCGTAACAGGTGACGGCAGAATCGTCGAGTACGAATGGGAGAACCATTGACCGGGAAACAAAAATCCACACAAAAAAGACAGCCTGTTTTGCGGCAGGCTGTCTCTTTTATACGTTTGGGCCAGTTGTTACCGGGCCGTTTTGGGTTCCTTTTTGCGGGTGAACAGAAGGTACCCAACGATACCGATACCAGCGGCAAGACCGATAACATCAAAGATAACGCCGGGGATGAACATCAGGATGGCACTGGCTGCAACCAGGACCCGCAACGCAGGGCATAGCTGTCCCCGGAACCAGCCGATAACCGCCATAGAAACCAGAACGACAGCAAAGGTCGTAAGGGCGACGATGTAAAGGGTATCCCCCACCGGGGTGTCCACAATAAGGAGAGCGGGGTTGTAGGCGTAGATAAAGGGGATGATGAACCCGGGCAGGCCCAGCATAAAGGCCAGCCACCCGGTCTTGCTGGCGCTGCAGTCCGCCAGACCCGCCGCCGCATAGGCTGCTACCGCCACAGGCGGGGTGATAAAGGACATAATGGCGAAGTAAAAGACGAACATATTGGCCGCCAGCTCCGGGATACCCGCCGCTATCAGGCTGGGGACTCCCACAGTGGCTGCGATGATGTAGGCAGCCGTGCTGGGCAGGCCCATTCCCATGATGATACAGGCCACCATTACCAGCAGGAGCATAAGAAGCAGATTGCCGCCGGAAAGCTGGAAAACAATGCTGGTAAACTTAATGCCGATGCCGGTCATGGAGACAATGCCGATGACAATGCCGGCGCAGGCACAGGCGATGGTCACCGAAACGGTGGTCTTGGCCGCCTTGACCAGGGCCGCAAAGACTTCCCGGATGGGGAGACGGTGGTTCCGCTTGTACTCTTTCACAAAGCCGATGACCAGCAGGACCGCGATACTGAACAGGGCGGAATAGCTGGGGGAAAGGCCGAAGCCCAGCAGGGCGACAATCAGCGCAACGATGGGCAGGGCGTAGTACCAGCCCTCCCGGAGGACCTGCTTTACTTGGGGCAGGCGGTCACTGCTTTCCGCCTCCAAGCCTCGCTTGTCCGCCTCCAGGTAGACCGACGTCCCCAGGCTGAGGTAGTAGAGCAGGCCGGGGATGACGGCAGCGATAATGATGGTGGAATAGGGGATTCCGGTGAGATCCGCCATGACGAAGGCCGCCGCCCCCATCACCGGGGGGAGCAGCTGGCCGCCGGTGGAAGCCACCGCCTCCACCGCCCCGGCGAATTCCGGACGGTAGCCTACCTTTTTCATCAGGGGGATGGTAAAGGTGCCGGTGGTGACCACATTGGCCACTGCGGAGCCGTTGATGGACCCCATCAGGGCGCTGGATACCACCGAGGCCTCTGCGGGGCCGCCCTTCATCCGGCCGGTGAGGGCGTAAGCGATGTCGATAAAGAACTGCCCGGCCCCAAACTTATCCAGCAGTTCCCCGAAGATGATGTACAGAGCCACAAAGGAGACGCAGGCGCTGACACAGGTGCCAAAGATGGATTCGCTGGTCCAGGCCACATAGTTGGTGATGTAGGAGATGTTGTAGCCCCGATGGGCGATGATCTCCGGCATATAAGGACCCGCCATGGCATAGCCGATGAAGATGGCGCTGAGGGCGGTAAGGGCCCAGCCGACGGTCCGCCAGGCCATATACATCACCGCCACAATGAGGATAACCCCCATAGCTACATCCAGGTCGGTAGTGCCGCTGATGCCCCGCTTCAGCAGGGCCTCCAGGGTGGTGTTAGCCAGGAAGTAGCCCCCCACCACAGCGGCAGCCAGGGAGAGAGCCCCGTAAAGGAGCCCCAGCCTCTTCCCTTCCTTTTGGGCCTTTTCGGTCTGCATCAGGAAGTAAATCAGGATCATAATAAAAACATGGAACACCCGCTGCTGGACGATGCTGATGGAGGTATCCCAGGCGATGAAGATATGGAACAGGGAGGCGGCGATACAGACCCCGGAAAGGACGAGGCTGAGGATCCGGTTTTCCCTGCCCTGAGTTTTCTCGTTCATATAGCAAGTATCACCTCTGAAAACAGGATACGGGGCAGGCGGCATTGGGCCACCCGCCCCACGGTTAAGGCAAGGGCTGACGGATCAACCCTTCAAATTGTCAGGGACCTTGACCCCCTTCTCCTCCAAGTAGCGGATGGCGCCGGGATGGAGGGGGATGTCGATGCCCACCAGAACGTCCTCCCAGACGGTCTGGGTCTCCACCGATTTGGCGCTGGAGGCCCACTCGTCCCGGTTCTCCCAGATGGCCTTGGTGATCTCGTAGATGTCGTCATCGGTGAGGCCGCTGTTGGTGGAGGTACACATGATGATACGGGACCGGGGGATGACCACGTCGGTGTCGTTGTTGGGGTATGTGCCGGCGGGGACGGTGTAGGGCACATAGGCGGGGTACGCCTGGTAGAAGGCGTCGGCGTCAATGGGGATCAGCACCGCCTCGCAGGAGGTGGTCAGCTCGGTGAGGGCGGCGGAGTTAATGGGGTTGGTGGCAATCATGGCGTCGATCTTGCCGTCACTGAGGGCGGCGGAGCCGTCGGACTCCCCCATGAACTGGGCGTTCACCTTGGTGTAGTCCAGGTCGTATGCAGCCAGCAGAGCCCGGGCAGCCAGCTCGCCGCCGCTGCCTGCGGCGCCCATGCTGACGGTCTTGCCCTCCAGGTCGGCAATGGACGTGATGCCGCTGTTCTTCAGGGTAAAGACCTGGAGGTAGTTGTTGATGGTGGCAAACATGGCCCGGATGTCGGTGTAGGCGTTGCCCTCATAGGCGCCGGTGCCGTTGTAGGCGAAGGAGGCAACCTCGGTCTGGGAAATGGCCATGCCCATCTTGCCCTCGTGGAGGTTCCGCAGGTTCTCGATGGAGGCGGCGGTGGCTTCGCCGGTGGCGGAGATGCCCTCTACGTGCTTGGTGATGGTCTCGGCCATGGCAACTCCCATGGGGTACAGGGCCCCGGAGGTGCCGGCAGTCCCAATGGTGATGCGAAGGGTCTCGGTGCGGGAAGCGTCAGGGTCGGAAGCCGAAGCGTCAGGAGTGCTGGGGGCAGGGGTGCTGCTCTGGGCCTGGCCACCGCCTCCGCAGGCGGCAAGAGCCAGAACCATGGCGATAGACAGGAACACGGTTAAAAATCTTTTCATCATTTTCCCTCCTAATAATATCATTCTAGCAAAAACGGCTTGCGTTGGGAACAGGAAAACTCATCCAGCGATCAGTCCTCGGACAGGCGGACGATGTTGGCGCCGATACCCTTCATCTCCTCATAGAAGCGGGGATAAGAAACACCCACGTGTTCCACCGAGTCGATGATGGTCTCCCCTTCCGCGCCCAGGGCGGCTACGGCGGTAGCCATGACGATGCGGTGGTCGTGGTGGCCGTCGATGGCGGTGCCGTGCAGCGGGGAATGATAGATGGTAAGGCTGTCGGGGCCTTCCTCGATCTTTGCCCCCATCTTCCGCAGCTCTCCGGCGATGGTGGCGGCCCGGTCGGTCTCCTTCATCCGGCTGGCGGCGATGTTGGTCAGCACCATTTTGCCCTTTGCGTAGCAGCCCAGAACCGCCAGGGCGGGGACGGCGTCGGGGGTGTCCCCGCAGTCGATTTCGATGCCGTGGAGTTCATGGCCGCCCTCTACGATCACGCCGTCCTTGCCGTCGTTCAGCACCTCCACGCGGCCGCCCATGGCGTTGATCCAATCTACGTAATGCCGCTCCCCCATGAAGTCGTTGACGTCCATGTCCAGGAGCCTGATGCGGCAGCTTTCCGGCATGATGGCGGCGGCTACCATGGGATAGCTGGCGCTGCACCAGTCGCAGGCGGTCTTTTTGGTGAAGGGGCGGTAGGTCTGTCCCCCGGGGATGACGAATTCCTCGTAGTCGTGGTTGATGAGTTCCACCCCTGCCGCCTTCATCCAGTCCATGGTGAGGTTGGCGTAGGGGCGTTCCCCCAGGTTGTCGAACTTGATGGTAGTGGTCCCCTCCAGGGCGGGGCAGCAAACCATCAGGCCGATGGACCACTGGACATTCTTGCCGTTGAGGTGGACGGTGTGCCCCCCCTCCACGGGACCCTCGATAATAAGAGGGGCCAGCTCGTTGTCCCGGGTGGAGGTGGCCTTGCCGCCCATCTCCCGGATGGCGTTCAGCAGGGGGGCGATGGGGCGGTAGCAGATCTGGTAATCTCCGGTGATGACGCTCTTCCCCTTCAGCATGGCGGCCATGGTGGTGAGAAAGTAGAAGCCGGTGCCGGAGTTGCCCACATCCAGCACGGCGGCGGGGACGTGGAGGCCCTCAAGGCCCGGGCTGGTGATGACCCAATCGTTGTCGTTGGAGGTGTCCACCTGGGCCCCCAGGCGGCGGCAGCACTCGGCGATGTCGTAGTTATCCAGGTTCAGCATGGGGTTGAGGACATGGCTGGTCCCCTTGGCCAAAGTGCCCAGCACCAGGCCCCGGGCGGTCTGGCTTTTGGAGCCGGGAACGGCAACGTCTCCGGACAGCCGGCGGGTAGGTTTAACGCGGTAATACTTCATGGTAATTTCCTCCTGAATCCTTTGTTGAATTTCGGGATCTCTTAACAAATTTTCTGAATTAAAGTATAGCAAAAGACTTGCGGATTGTGAAATTGGGATTTATAATAGAATTGATAAGAACAGATTATAAATGGAGGTTTCTATGGAACTGTCAACCCTTCGCTCGGTGGTCAAACTAGCGGAAACCGCCAACTACTCCCGGGCGGCGGAACAGCTGTTCATCACCCAGCCCGCCCTTTCCCAGCAGGTCAACGGACTGGAGACCGAGCTGGGGCTGAAGCTTTTTGAACGGACCACCCGCCGGGTCACCCTCACCCGGGCCGGGGAGGAGTTCGTCCGCCGGGCGCGGCAGATCCTGGAAGAGGTGGACCAGCTGTTCCAGAGCATGGACCTTTGCCGCCGGGAGATGCTGGGCTCCCTATCCATCGGCCTCCTCAGCACCTTATCCCACCTGAACATTCCGGAATACATCAGCGGTTTCCAGGCCCTTTACCCCAATATCCAAATCAAGTTCCAAATTGCCTGGAGTTCCACCCTTATCGATCAGGTCCTCCACCGGAAGCTGGATGCCGCCATTACCAATATCCACATGGAAAACGCCAAGACCGACCCCCGCCTCAAAGTCCGGATCTTTTCCGAGGACGTCATCACCGTTCTGTGCAGCCGGAAGCGGGCCATCGCCCAGCGGGATTATGTCGTTATGGAGGATCTGGTAGATGAACCGGTCATCGCCAACGAAAAGTCTACCAGCATTCGGATGTCCATGGAGTCTATCTTTACCTCCTCCGGGGTCCATCCTCCGGTTATCGTCTGCACCTGCCCGGACATGGAAAGCCTCATCGGCATGGTTCGGGCCAATATCGGCATCTGCTATCTCTCCTCCGGGGTGGCCCACCAGTACATCGCCGACGGGGAGCTGGTCTCCATCCCCCTCCACCCCACCTACTACACCCACACCGCCATGATAACCTTGGCGGGCCGCCGGGACGACTCCCTTTCCCTGCAGTATTTCGAGGACTACTTTTACGGGATCATCCACTGACAGCTTGCGGAAAGAAATTTTTGCCAACGGGGCAAGCTTGGTGCTTGCCTCGTTTTTTGTACAGAAAAACCACCCGCCAGGCGGGTGGTCTCATAAAAGCTGCGGTTGGAGGGTCTCTGAACCGCGGTATAAAGTTTATAAAGGTAGTCCGGAACCATCATGCAGGAGGCGATGAATACGGTGGCCATAACGCCATACACCGCCGGTCTCCCAAAAACGTTGCGGGTCTTTCGGTACAGGATCCGGTTGATCATCCTTCCCGCCACTGACGAACAGAGGAGCATCAGACAGGCATAGCAATATTTCCACCGCATATGGTTCCCCAGATCTTTTTCGGTGTTGAAGATCATCCCGTACTTGATCCCTACCACTGCCAGCAAGGCCTGCATCCACATTGTTATAAACACCGTGGCTGGAAGCAACGGCCGAAGCAGGTGTTTCGGCGGCAGCGTTGGAGCTGTACAGATTGGCACAGATACCGATGCCGTCGCCTGTTTCCCAGTACATTTCCTTAATGGTCACCTTGCCGTTTGCTCGAAGTCTGGTACCGCTCCACAACCCCGCAGCGGCATAGCTTTTGGCGGATCCCTTTGACCCTGGGCGGACCTTTTAGGCAGCTTTTTTTCTGATTTTCAGCAGGAGAAGAATCATACTGATCCCAACAAAAATATGGCCGATCCCCGCAATCCCGGAAATGGATGCGTCCATCCCAGCGCTTAGCTCTGTGTTCCAAACCTGGGTCAATCCTCTCAGCAGAAAGCCAAGGGCAGTGATGTTGAGGCCCGCCTGATAAGCGATCACGATTTTACCTGTATTTCCCTCCGAAAAGGAAAATGCTTTTTCCGCAAGCATGAGTATAAGGAAAAAGACCATCCCCAATAAAAAGTAATGGGTGTGGATAACGGACAGGTTCGTTTTTCCTGTAAAATTACAAAATCTTGTAAACTCCCTGTAAAACACCCCAAAGATCATGGCGGCAGCGGCGTAAATCAACGCCAGATTTGCATAACGCTTTTCCACCTGCAATTCCTCCTTTTACAAATTCTGCGGCGCTCTGGAAAGCTTCCAAAACATTAAGACGATCCAGACATAGGCAAGGGTCTTGGGGATCATTAAAATGCCCACAAGGGGGAACGTTCCGCTGAACAGGACAACCGGCAGATAAAACCCAAACGACAACGCCACTGCGGCGGGCAGGAAACGAAGCGCTTTGTCATCGTTTTTTTGTGTCTCTTGGGCATAGATAACAATAATGATAGCCCCTATAACGGCAAAGGGGATATTTCGCAAAATTCCGTACTGAAGCGGCTGGCGGTATTCCAGCCACCGATTTTGCGGAAGCAGGCAAAGGGCGATCCGGAGGGCGGACAGCCCCCACATGATCTTTGTAAGGCTGTTCCGGTCTTTCACCTGATACCGATCCCGCCAGATGTAGTAAAGGATCAGATAGAAAACCGTCATCGTGATGGAAGTGATAAACTTTCCCATCCCCAGCGCTGCTGCATTTGCTTCCAAGCCGGTGGTCCAAAGGGCATAGGCGCGGGGAAGCAGATGGAACGAGTCCCCTCCCCCAAGCAGCGCTGTCATCAGGCCGGCTTTTCGCACCAGGGGAGTTTTCCCCTTACGAAGCATTGTCACCCCTGCAAGGATGGCAAAGCCAAGATAAAAAATGTCAAAAATCGTTTCTGCAATTGCCTGCGGCATACAATTTCTCCTTTTCTTTTAATAAATCACCGTTTTAATAATTGCAATCAAAAAATCCAGGTCCTCCACCGGCGCTTTCGATTTCAGCAGCATCATAACGTTCCCCAGGACGAAACGCGCGAATTGCTGTTTGGTGAATTGCTCGCTCCAGACATCGGACCGCACCCCTGCATCCCGGTCTATACTGCGGATCAGCGACGCCTCCAGCACAGACTGCATCGACGCCATTCGCGCTTGGCCCAATGTTTCCAGACTGCCCAGGCTGTTCATAAGCTTTCCCGCGGACTGGCTGATCCGCTCCCTTAGAAAAAGGAACATCTCCTTAAGCTGTTCGCAAAAGGGACCGTCCGGTATCACAGCCTTCATTTCAAGCAGCGTCTGCATCCAATACTCTTCTGTCAATGCAAGGAGAATCTGCTCCTTGCTGGAAAAGTAGTTGTACATGGTCCCGATTGCAATGCCGGCTCTTTGGGCGATGGTGCGGATATTAACAGCTTCTATTCCGTCCGAATCCGCAATGCTGCGGGCAAGATCCAGCAGCGTTTCGCGCAGGGTGTCATCTTTTCTTCTCACCCAAAACCTCCTGTAGTCCTATTTATGAACGCGTTCATTTATATGATACATGGCGGTCTGCCCTTTGTCAATATAAAAATGAACACGTTCATAAAAAATTGCCCAACGGTTTCAATCCCGGATCAGGCCACAAAAATTTGTGCCCCGATCCATCTTTCCAAGGGCGATTCTAAAGAATTGGGAGCTGAGAGTTAATATGTAGAGGGTGGTTTCTGCCACCAAATACATATGACTGGCGGCTCATTTGTGGCGAATGGCACAGGCTGGAAGGGCGGTGATAGACCGGCAGGAGGAAGCATATGCGGGG
>CAJUFK010000030.1 GCA_910585535.1 uncultured Angelakisella sp.
TGGGTATTATCGCAAATACGGCGGCAATCATGGGGATCACCCTGGGAAAGAAAATACCGGAGGTAGTAGGGGCCGACGTAACCGACCAAAGCGGCAGCGAGCATCTTGGCATCATCGAATTTCCTGTACCCATCCTGCGCGGTTCACCGGAGGTTATCAAGCAGATACGGGGAAAGCTCTACCAGCCTGATTGTCAAGATTTGACGGTGGTAGATTTTTCCGATCTGGCCCAGGGCTGCAAGACCTATGACGAATTTATTGAGAAGATAGGCCACGTCCCCGAAAGCGGCCTAAAATATTTCGGCATTGCAATTTGTGGCCCAAAGAAAAAGGTCAATAAGCTGACCGGGAGTATGGCGTTATTGCGATAAACCAATATAAAAGATTACCTTGACGGCTTTTCATAATTTGTTCTAAAGTAATCGTCGTCTGCAAGGAAGAGGGTATTTCAAAGCCGTTTTCCTTTGCGTATTTTTCCAACATTCTGCGCTGAGATTTGCTATGTAGAGGGTGGTTTCTGCCCCCAGATACACATGACTGAGGCTTATTTGTGGTGAATAGAGCTTGCAGTTGTAGGGAGGGAGATAAAGACTGTATTGTATTATTGGAAACCGCTGGCGAAAACTTCTGAAATGCCGGTAGAAAGCACTTTGGATGCTTAAGACTCCAGGCAGCTGCTAAGATTCTACACAAAGGTAAGGCCCCCTCGAAGGAGGGGGCCGGGTAGGGTGTGCCTCGGCGGCTACGCCGTGTCAGGGTAAAGCACTTTGGATACTTCAGACTCCAGGCAGCTGCTAAGATTCTACACAAAGATAAGGCCCCCTCGAAGGAGGGGGCCGGGTAGGGCGTGCCTCGGCGGCTACGCCGTGGTGCAGTTGGGCAATCCAAATCCGAACCGGGAGCCCCTTCTGGGGCATTATACATCGCTGCTTGCAGATTGTCAAACGAAACCGTTTCTGTTCCTTCCTTATAGTTGAAAGTGATAACCACTTTATCATCATAAAGGTAAATCGCATTGACAAAAGTGTCAATCAGTGCTTGGCGATGGGCCTTTTGCCGAATATCCAGGCGGCGGAATTTATGAATCCAACTTGTCATAAACTCAGCACTGATTGTTGGTTTTGCCAGCTTCTCACAAGCGATTTTCGTTTCCAAATCTTCCTTAGTCGCTTCTAATTCCTCCAAACGGTTCTTTGTAGATTTTGTGAGGATACCCTGTTGAATTGCATTCAGAAGATTTTGAATTGCGGTATTGGTTTCCCTTAACTGCTGTTCATATAGGGGAAGGTCTACATTTTCCCTGTCCTGCATATCTACCAGCATAGATACAATGGCTTCAATAGTTTTGTCGTCCATCACCATCTTCATGGTTTGGCTGACAACTAAATCTTCGATCCAATCCTTCTTGACCGGCTTTTTGTGACAGATCTTCCGTTTCTTCTTAACAGATACACATTTATAATAACGATGTACCCTTCCCGCCCGGCTTGTGCCGCTTTCCCCACACAGATAAGCGCCGCAATATCCGCAGAATAGTTTAGTCGTCAGCAGATAATCGTCCTCAGCCTTATGCCGGGCTGGGGCTTTTTTGTTTTTCGCCAGCCTTTCCTGTACCCGCTCAAAAAGTTCCTGGGGAACAATGGGCGGTATGCCATTTGGTACTACAATATCCCGGTAAACATACTCCCCGATATAGCGGCGGTTATGTAGAAGGTGCTGTACACTGTTGTAGTTGAGGGGCAGACCACGATTGTTTTTCATTCCATGGTCGTTCAGCCAATCCCGGACCTCTGTCATGGTGGCCCCTTCGTCATATCGCCGGAAGGCTTCCAGCACAAAGGGGGCGGTTAATGGGTCCGGCTGGAAAAACTGGTCACTGTCAACTCGATACCCAATCGGGAGCGTTCCTCCATTATATTTGCATTTCAAAGCGTTCTCGGTCATTCCTCGGATCACCTTCTCGGATAAATCCGCCGAGTAATATTCGGCATAGCCCTCTAAAATTGATTCCAGAAGAATACCCTCCGACCCCTCAGAAATGGCCTCCGTAGCAGAAACCACCTTCACACCATTCTTTTTCAAGATGGCTTTATACCGGGCGCTGTCGTAACGATTCCGAGCAAACCGGTCCAACTTCCAGACAATGACCATATCAAAAAGCCGTTTTCCGCTATCCTTTATCATGTTCTGAAATTCGGGACGGTTATCTGTTTTGGCGGAAAAAGCCCGGTCAATGTAGTGACGCAGGATCGTGATGCCGTTCTTCTGAGCAAAAGCGGTACACTCTCGAAGCTGTCCCTCAATGCTTTCCTCCCGCTGATTGTCAGAGGAATAGCGGGCATAGATCACACCAGTCATTTGTCACCCTCCATCATATGAAATAAGGTTTCCTTCAACTTTTCATTCATCGGGGATTGCGGGTCAAAGCACATTTCAATAAAGCGACGCATTTCTTCCTTTTCGGGAGTAACCTTGGGTTTGAACTCATAGGTCATCCCCTGGGGCTTGTCCGTCCGGGCAAAGATGTAATCCATAGATACATCAAAGTAATCCGCATAGCGGCGGAAAATTTCGACTGAGGGAGTAGATTGTCCATTCTCATACCGGTTGATGCTGGATTGTGTTGTACCAATGGCCTCCGCCATTTTCTTTTGGGGAATACCAATCCCCTCCCGCAGAGCCTTCAGTCGTTTACCCACTTTATTCATGTTGACACCTCATTTTTTGATTTATACCCATTGTAACCCGATTTATTGAAAAAGTCAACCCTGTAAAAGATTTTTCTCGTAAAATATGGAATTGGAAAGCGGACGGTATCTGTATGCCCCCATGGGTGCAGCATATCCTGTCCGCTTCCTTCATGGGCGCATATCTGAACAAGACCCCAGTTAGATAAAGACTCAGAAAATTTTTTTAGAAATTTTTTGAAAGTGGTTATATTTTTGCCCTTCTCACCGGCTACCCCCTGAGAGGACAAGCAGACAGATCCCCAAACACACATGGACCACCTGCTACATCCCCTCTCAGCACCTTGAAAACCGAACACACATTCATCAGGTACATTCCTGTATGCAGGCCAAAAGCCGAAGCCGCACAGGCAGGTGCGCCAAGACCCCGGAGAAATCCGGGCGAGCGATAAAACCTCCTGAAAAGGGCGGACTGCTCCCGCTCGGGCGATGACAGCATACAGGGTTAATGATACTTCTGTAATTCGCAGCCCGGCCATGAAGAAGGCGGGGAGGTTCGATTCCTATGGAGCGGTCCAGCAAACCGCCGCCTGATGATTTCCCTGCCATCGGGGGGCGTGGTCGAATAGATGGCAGTATAATGCCGGCAAAATCGGCTGCCCAATCAGGGGCAGTCGGTTTTGTCGGGAAAGATCAACCTTTATTACATAGCTGCCCCATTTCGGAGCGGCTAAATCTATTTTAAGGAGTTGTTGTGAAATGAACAAGAGTGTGAGCGTCCAGATTATTACCGCCCTGGCAAAGCTGACCCGGCTGAAAGAGAAGGAAGGGCTTCTCTTGGCAGTCTACCCCGATTTCATCCTGGCAGTCCGCCCCGGCATGGATGAGGATGAGCGGGATGCCGCCGCAGACGCCCTCCTGGAAGCTGCTGAGGACCTGTCCCTCCCGGTAATGGAGGACCCCATCATGGATGAGAGTGAGGACGAGAACAGCCTGTCCATTCCTCCCAATCTGCTGCGGAAGGCTGGCTTTCTCGGTTTGGACTACGATGCCGACCTGATCTTCACCGTAGAGAACGGCCGCATCATCATCGAAATGGAGGATCAGTGAGATGGCAAAAGAGATGTACCGCATCATCGACAGCCGGGGGCGGGTGTACTTGCCCAAGGAGTTGCGCCTTGCCCTGAGCCTGGAAAACGGCAGTTTGGTAAAGCTGGCGGAGAGCGATGGTAACCTCCAGCTGCGGAAGGTCCACCTGATCGAACTTGGAGACCACTCCCCTGAAGCGGTGGAGGCGTATGTTTCCGCCGCCGCTGCCGCCATGCCCAGAGAAAAGCAGCTCCAGCTTGCCGCCCGCCTGCTGGGGCAGCTGAACGAGAAGAAGGAGGCTACGGAATGAAGAAGAAAATCAGCATCGTCCTGGTGATCCTGCTGGTGATGGCGGCGGCTTTGTCTGTCAAGGCTCATGCCGCCGAATCCAACCAGAGGGTCATCGACGATCAGACCGGCATTTCCATCACCGACATCACCCCCAGGGAGGAAAACGAAGATGAAACGAAGGACTACAAGGTCAGCAGCTACTACCCCATCGAAGTTAAAACTGCAAAGGAATACGGTGTTCAGCTGCTGGTCAAAACCTTCCTTGTGCCGGAGGACACAAACCCCCAGGCGCTCCTCGAGGGGGATCTGACCCGGAGAGGTACTGCTTACGAGGTTTCGGACATCCTTCGCCAGGACCTGCCGGGGAATGTGGAACGCAGGACCATTTCCCAGACCCTGACCATGGATTCCGAGACGGACAAGTTGGATGAAATTCTCCCTCTGCTGCAATCCTCTATGGAATACCATGAGGGCGGTTTTTCCGGCATCCTGACCCTGGACAAGTCCTCCATCCAGGTTAAAGAGAGCGGGACCTCCAGCTACTCTTACCAGCTGAAGGAAACCAAGGAGTTTACCGGCCTGGATCGCAACGACCCCTACTACATCCCCAAGACCACCGAGAAAAATGGCGTCACCCTCAACCTTTCGGACATTGAGTGGACCCCTATGGCCAGCGCCGCCGAGAACAGCGATGTTCCCTCCCTCTACCGGGCAACTGCCCTTTACACCGGGACTGCCTGGGGGACTAAGGCGGATGGCTACACTGTCACCGCCGATTACACTGGCGAGGTGAGCCGGACCACCCAGGGGAATGTGAAGTACAGCATCGTCTATGCGGAGGTCGCCTTGGAGGATGTCCCCTCTGCGTTTCCCTGGAAAGCCGTGGGTCTTGTGGTGATGGGTGTTGCCCTTGTTGCCGGTGGCGCTTTCGGCATCTTTTGGGTGGTCGCCACCCGTCCCCGGAAGAAGTCCCGCCCTGCCCACGCTTCGCCCAAGGAGGGACCAGGGGCAGCCGGTAAGGGAATGGAGGCTGCGTTATGAGTGAGAAGATGAAAGCACTCTGGTATCGCTATGGCGGGTGGTTCCTGCTGGGTCTGCCCTTGGCGGTGATGGTGATCGGCCTTGCCGCCGGGCAGGCACACCGGACATACGCCAAGGTCCCCCGGACCGAAGCCCCTCTCCCCGCCGAAAGCGAGGTCACTTTTGACCTGGAAACCAATCGAGCCTACACCGCCGAGGACGGGGTGGTGGTCATCCCCGCAGCGAACCAGCCGGGCAAGTCCCAATCAAACCCCGTGGAGCACCTTCCCGACCCGTCCCAGGTATGGGAAAATACGACTGCCCTTTCCACCGAAAGCTACACCCTGCCGGAGGATGCCGCCCTGCCGGATGGCTCCATGGGTATCCTCACCATCCCCAAACTGAACCTGTCCGCCCCCGTCTACGAAACCGAAGAAGGTGGCGAGATGGAATCCATGACCAAGGGTATTGCCCATTTTGCGGTATCAAGCGCCTGGGAAGGGAATGTTGCCCTTTGCAGTCACAATGTTGCCCCTGCCGGAGCGGTCGCCTACTTCCGGGATATTCACCAGCTGGAAAAAGGGGATACCCTTTCGTATAAAACCGCCTTGGGGGAGCGGGAGTACAAGGTCACTGAAATCAAGGAGATTTCGGAGGATGACTGGTCTGCCCTTGCCCGCACCGAGGATAACCGCATTACCCTGATAACCTGCATCACCGGGAAGCCCAATCTGCGCCTTATGGTGCAGGCAATGGAGGGGTGATTTTCGGGATTTACAGAGTGGCTTTTTCCTCCCGTCAGTGGTATGATAGGGGCATAAGGAGGTCGATGATCTATGAAGAAAAAGACGATCGCAATTCTTGTGGCCCTCATGCTTTTAGGTGGATGTTCTGTTCAGACCCCTGCCCCGGCGGATGTACCCCCGGCAGAAAGTCAGGATTTGGATGCTATCATCCAACAATCGGTGGACGAAGCTCTCCGGGAAAAGATGGCAGAATACGAGAAAGAACAGCAGAAAAAGGATCAGGAGATCGCCGATCTGAAAAAGCAGCTGGAGGAGCTTACTGTACCGCCAGAGGTTCCCCCGGAGGAAACACCGGCATCCCCTGCAAGCCAACCGGAAGAACCGCCGGCAGCCCCCGTCACTCAACCGGCGGAAACATCCTCCCAGCCGGAAATTCCTCCCCAGCCGGAACCGGAACCAGCTCCATCCCCCTCCAGCGCATCCTCCTACGACCCCTACGATTTGAAAAATATGTATCCTGGTTTTGTATGGGATGGGGTTGAAGAAGCCGATGAGGTGACCTACACCGCCGGGTGCCTCCGGGAAGAAGCCCAGGAAGCTATCCGCCTGGCGAATCTGGAGCGGGAAAACCATGGGCTGCCCTCCCTGCCGATTGACGATGACCTCATGGACCTGGCGGAAATCAGGGCGGAGGAAACCAGAGAAAAGTACAGCCACACCCGCCCGGATGGGACCAATGTAGGCGTATATCGCTGCGGGGAGAACATCGGGCGGCAATACTCGGCGGCAGAACAGGTGACAAGCTGGATGAACTCCGAGGGTCACCGTACCAATATCCTGCTGGAGCGGTACAATCACATTGGCGCTGCCTGCTATCAGGCGGAAAACGGCAACTGCTACTGGGTCATGGTGTTCTCCCTGGATTGACCGCTACCCTGCAAAACCCCATATCGCAAAGGAGCCTTCGGGCTCCTTTTTTTATACCACCTGACAAAACAGGTGGCTATTTTATGAAGAAAGGAACTTGATAAAATGCAGAAAACCTTGAATCGTCTACTCAGCCTGTTGCTGTCTGTGATGATGCTGGTGACGATGTTCCCGGTTTCCGCTTTTGCGGCGGAACCCGGGGAGAACCAGCCGGTCCTGGACAGCGGCGCTGAACCGAAACACTGGCTCCAGCAGTATCAGGAGTATGCCATGTCCCAGATCAACAAGGCGTCCTCCGGCCCCAGAAAGGCGAGGGCAGCATCGGGCAGCGCTTCCCCTCACTTCACCATTATCAGCTGGGCAGGCGGAACCTCCAATCGCCTTACCTTCGCCAACGGAGCCTACCTGGGGGATGGAATGCCCAAGATCACCCTGAATGGCAAGGTCGCCTTCTGCGCTGAGTGGAACGGCGTTGCCCCGGAGGGCGATTACATCCAGAGCGGCAGTGGCAGTGATCCCGCCATCAAGCAGATCCTTGCTAACTACGACAACTCCGGCAAAAGTAATGCCGACTATGCCGCAGCCCAAGCGGCTATCTGGGCGCACCTGATGGGAACAACCGTATCTTCCTGGGGTGCTTGCCCCGGTCGTTCCTCTGAGGACGAGATTTTTAACGGTGATGCCGATTCCTCCCATGTAAAGTACAACTACATCACCTGGAGCGGCGGCACCCAGAAACTTCTCACCTACGACAACGAGGATGAGCCCTTTATTCCTCCCGACGAAGGGGATGGCAATTATCGGGTAGAGGTAAACACGGAAACCAGCACCGAGACCGAGATCCGCAACCGCAAGACCTACGAGTACAGCGATGCCATCGGACAGATCACCATCCGCAAGCATGACCAGGACGAAAAGAGCCTGGATGGGGCGCTGTTTGACATCGACATTGAGTTTTCAGACGGAACCCATACCAAAGCCGCCCAGGGCTGGGAGGTGGACAATGGGGCAAGGCTCTTTACCTGGACGCACCCGCAGGATAATCACGATCCTGCCACCGTCACCGTCCGGGAGGTAAAAGCCCCCAATGGCTATATCATGGATCCCCGGCCCCAGACAGCAGTAGTTACTCCCACCTATACCAGAGTGACCCATGTAGAAACATGGACTGTCACCATCGTGACCGAAACCACCAGCAGCACTGTCATCGACATTGAAACGGGTGAAGTGGTAGCCGAAAGCAGTTCTTCCTCCAGTGCGGAAACCTCCAGCGATCCCCAGGTGGAGGAATTCACCGACTTCGTCGAGGGCGACCGGGAAACCACCATGACCTTTGTCAACACCGCTATGCCCTGCTCCCTCACCATCTATAAGTATGAAACCGGCAACAAAGGAGTGGCATTGGAGGGCGCATCCTTCCGCATCCGCTACGCCGACCCTAATGTTTCTTCCCAGACATGGACGGAAACCACCGACAGCGAGGGCAAAATCTATATCCCCCTGCCCTACGCCGGTTCCCTTATCGTGGAGGAACTGTCCGCTCCCGCCGGTTATGTCATGACCAACAAAACCACCTACGATGTAACCGTAGCCAAGGGGGAGCAGAAGGTCCTGGAGATCCCCAACGACAAAAAGGCACAACTCATTGTCACCAAACGGGATGCCCAGTCGGGGCAGGTTCTGGCGGGAGCCACCATCAAAGCGACCCTGCTTCGCTCCAATACCCCGCCTTTCGAGGCTGGGCAGTCCTTCACCGAGGTCACCGGGACGGATGGCAAGGCGGTTTTTTCCAACCTCATTCCCGGCGAGTATCGGGTGGAGGAAACTTCCCCGCCCCAGTATTACCAGGGGACTACCAAGGTTCACACCATCAATATCCCCGAGGGCAACAGTGAAACTGTGACCCTTGAGTTCCGCAACGAGCCCTGGACTGGCCTTACCATCAAGAAGGTGGACGCCACCGATGGTCATGGCCTGCAAAATGCTGTTTTCAAGCTCTATGAGGGAACCGCCGCCGAAAACACCAAGTATCTTGGCGATTTCCAGACCAACGAAAATGGCATTGTGGTAGTGCAGAAACTGGAGAGCGGCAAGTATTACACCATTGTGGAATCCCAGCCGCCCTACGGCTATTTCCTGGATGCCGAGCACAGCACCCAGACCGTCCTTATCAAGCCGGATGCCCTGAATGGTAATCTGACGGTCGTTTTCCGCAATATGCCCAAGCCTAAGCTGCTTATCGAGAAGGTGGACGCTGAAACCGGGATCCGCCTGCCTGGTGCTACCTTCCGGGTGGCCCGGCGTGGTTCCTCTGAGTATGTGGATGTGACCACCGGAGCAGACGGGACCGTCCTGTTGGAAAATCTGGAGCAGGATTGGTACGAGGTCAGCGAACTTCGCGCCCCCACCGGCTATACCCCGGACGATGCCCATTACGACATTGAGCTGATCCCCGGCAAGACCGCCGAGTTGACCGTAAAGAACAGCAAGAAGCCCGGACTTCTGATTGAGAAGATCGATGCTGATACCGGCGTCCGCCTGCCAGGTGCTGTGTTCCGGGTTTCCCGGCGTGGCTCTACCGAGTATGTAGATGTGACCACCGGTTCCAACGGCACTGTCCTGGTGGAGAACCTGGAGCCCGACCACTACGAAGTCTTTGAGCTTCGTGCTCCCACCGGCTATGTTGCCGACGATACCCATTACGATGTGGAGATGATCGCCGGCAAGACCGCCGAGTTGACCGTAAAGAACGGCAAGAAGCCCGGGCTTCTTATTGAGAAGATCGACGCTGATACTGGTGTCCGCCTGCTGGGTGCTGTGTTCCGGGTGACGAATCGCACCACCGGCGAATTTGTGGATATTACCACCGAAAGCAACGGAACCGTTCTGGCATCCGGCCTGGAGTTGGGCTGGTATGAAGTATATGAACTTCGTGCCCCTACCGGCTACTCCACCGACGACACCCACTACGATGTAGAGCTGGTCGCCGGGAAAACTGCCGAGTTGACCATCAAGAACCGCAAAAAGCCCACCCTTACCATTGAGAAGATCGACAGCATGACCCTTCAGCCCCTGGAGGGTGTTGTTTTCGAGATTTCCATTAAGGATGGAAAATCCCTGGGACAGTTTGCCACAAACGCCGATGGGCAGATCATCCTCAAGGACGCCGACCCCAACCAAATCTATCTGGTAAAGGAAGTCCGGGCACTGCCGGGGTATCTGGGAGATGATACCGTTCACGAATTTACCCTGCGGGATGCCGAAAACGGCGTCATCAAGCTCCAGAACACCCCCGAGCATCCGCTTATTATCAGCAAGAAGGACGCCATCACCGGGGAGCCCATCCCGGATACCGTTTTCCTCGTGACCCATTCGGATGGCCGGTTGGTGGGCGAATACCGCACCGGCTCCAACGGCATGGCTGCCGTTACCGGCAAGGATGTTGTCCCTGGCTGGTATTTGGTGAAGGAGGTCAAGGCCAATCCCGCCTATATCGCCAGCAGCGAAACCAAGCTGGTGGAGCTGAAGCTGTCCGCCCCCGCCGTGGTGGAGTTTACCAACAAGCCCCGCACCGGCCTTCAGATCCGCAAGGTGGACGATATGACTGGCGACCCACTGGAAGGTGTGCAGTTTAAGGTCACAGAGATTTCCGGGGCCATTATTGGCACTTTCACCACCGATTCCGATGGTATCATCAACATCACCGACCGAGAGGAAGGCTGGGTACAGGTGACGGAGGTCAAGAGCCTGGATGGTTACAAGCCGGATACTGCTCCCAGAAATATCGAGCTGGTATCCGGCAAGCTCAATGTGGTGGAGTACCGCAATCAGCCCTATCCTGTCCTCAAAATCGTCAAGCTGGACGCTGTGACCCGTCAGCCCCTGGAGGGTGTCAAAGTAAAGGTGTTCAACAATCAGCACCGGGAGATCGGGGTCTACACCACCAATAAGCTGGGGCAGGTCCTTCTCTCCGGCGTGGATGGCGGTGAAACTCTCTATGTTCAGGAGATTGAGGCTCTGCCTGGGTATGAGTTGGACGAAACCGTCCACGAAGTCACCCTTGCCTGGGGCCAGACCAGTACGGTTGAGATTCTCAACAGGGAAAAGGCCACCCTGCGTATCAAGAAGATCGATGCCGAAACAAAAGCGCCTATTTACGGCGTTATCTTCAACCTGTACGATGGTCGGAACAACCTCTTGGGCGAGTACACTACCGACCAGGAGGGCGTCATTGAGTTTTCCAAGGAACTGCCTGTCGGCAAGTACAAGCTGAAGGAAATCAAAGCAGATGGCTATGTGGTGGATCCCACCATTCGCACCGTTGAGGTAAAATCCGGGGAAACCACCGAGGTTGTCATTGAAAACCAGCCCATGCGGGGTAGAATCCAGATCGTCAAAAAGGCGGCGGACGATAACCCTATCACCAAGGATAAGGCCGGCGCTCTTTTGGAGGGTGCGACCTTTGAGGTCTACAATGAGGATTTGAATGTGGTGGACACCATCACCACCGATGCTAAGGGCATCGCCACCACCAAGGATCTCCCCCTGGGAACCTATGGCATTCAGGAGGTAAAAGCTCCTGATTACTACCTCCTGGATGGCAAGGTGTTCTACGCTGCCCTCAAAGTCCACAATGATTTGGTACGGTTCGAGGTGCTGAACACCAGCGATGATGTGAGTGTTTCCATCGAGAAACGGGGCAATCAGGAGGTGCTGACGGGGGACATTATGTCCTACGATTTCAGCAACATCCGCAACGATTCCAATGTGGCGCTGGAGGACTTCTATTTCCACGATAAACTCCCCACCGATGCTGTCCGTTTGAGCAAGATCGTTACCGGCACTTGGAGCGAACGACTCACCTACTCGGTGGAGTATTGCACCAACAAGAAGGACCGCTACCGAACCCTGGCTTCCGGCCTGTCCAGCAAGACCAGTCACACCCTGGATTGCAGCCGGGAGGCCCTGGACCTTGCCGCAGGGGAGTATGTCACCGACATTCGCTTTGAGTTTGGTACGGTTCAGCCTGGATTCCACGAGGAGACGAAGCCTGTTTTTTATGTGTCTGTATTAGCTGACCTTGCCAGCGGCTACCGCATTATTAACCGGGCCGATGCAGGCGGCAGAACCGGCGATGAGTGGATCATCAGCAAGGATACCTGGGTCACTGTCGTTTGGAGCAAGCCCAAGGGCAATCTGCCCAAGACCGGCATCTAACAATATAAAATCCCCAAAGAGGACGGGGGCGGGAGAAATCCTGCCCCCGTTTTTCTATGGGGCGAAAGGAGAATTATGGAGCAGGCAAAAGTAATTGCCCTCACCAACCAGAAGGGCGGTGTGGGCAAGACCACCACGACCCTCAACCTGGGCGTGGGGCTGGCTAAGGCCGGAAAGAGGGTACTATTGGTGGATGCCGACCCCCAGGGGAGCCTCACCATCAGCTTCGGAATCAAAAAGCCGGATGAATTGCCGCTTTCCCTGGCGAATATCATGCAGTCCGCCATTTTGGATACCCCCGCACCAATGGAAAGTGTTCTCCAGCACAGCGAGGGGGTGGATTTCATCCCTTCCAACATTGAATTGTCCGGCATGGAATTGACCCTTTTCAATGCCATGAGCCGGGAGTATGTCCTGCGGGAATGTCTTTCTAAGTACAGGTCCAATTACGACTACATCCTCATTGACTGTATGCCCTCCCTGGGAATGATGACCATTAACGCCTTGACTGCGGCGGACAGTGTGATTATCCCCACCCAGCCCAATTTTCTCTCCACCAAGGGGATCAATCTTCTGTTGGGGTCTATCTCCAAAGTAAAGCGGCAGATCAACCCCCGGCTCAGGATCGACGGTATTCTGCTGACCATGGTGGACAACCGCACCAACAACGCAAGAGCCGTTGCGGAGACGCTGCGATCCGGCATTGGTCAGAACCTGCGGGTATTTGACACCGAGATTCCCTTCTCCGTCCGGGCGGCGGAGTGCAGCATTGAGGGGAAAAGCATCTTCGCCCACGACAAGGGCGGCAAGGTGGCGCTGGCATATGAATCTTTGGTAGGGGAGGTGAGCGGTCTTGAATGCGAAATCCATAGACCTCGGCCTGACCGGGTACGATGAGCTGTTTATGACCGACCGGGAACGGGCGGAAAGCCACTTGCCGAGAATCCAAGACATTCCTCTTACGGAGATTGACGATTTCCCCGACCACCCCTTCCATGTGCGCTTGGATGCAGATATGGACGAGCTGGTGCAGAGCGTGAAGGAGCGGGGCATCATCACCCCCATCACTCTGCGCCAGAAAGAGGACGGGCGGTATGAGATCGTGTCCGGCCACCGCCGCCGAAAGGCTTGCGAGTTAGCAGGGCTGGACACGGTGAAAGCAGAAGTCAAGGATTTGAGCCGGGACGAAGCCATTATTCTTATGGTGGAATCCAATTTGCAGAGGACTACGATTCTTCCCAGCGAGAAAGCGTTTGCTTATAAAATGCGGTTGGAGGCCATGAATCGGCAGGGACAGCGTACCGATTTAACTTCTGACCCACTGGGGCAGAAGTTAAAAGGAAAGTATTCGGTTGAAATTTTGGCGGAAGGAACCTCAGACAGCAAAACCCAAGTTCAACGCTTCATCCGTCTGACCAACCTTCTCCCTGACCTTCTGTCAAAGGTGGACGAGGGCAAAATTGCCATGCGGCCCGCTGTTGAAATCTCCTATCTGGCTGAAACCGAGCAGCAGTCCCTCCTTGACAGCATCGAAAGCGAGGACAGCACCCCCTCCTACGCCCAAGCCCTCAAAATGCGGCGATTTTCCCAGGAAGGAAACCTCACCGATGAGGTGATCCTGTCCATTATGGAGGAGGAGAAGCCCAACCAGAAAGAGCAGTTCAAGATGCCCAGAGAGCGTATCGCCAAATTCTTCCCGGAGGGAACGCCCAAGGAAAAGATGGAGGATACCATCATTAAGGCGCTGGAACTATACCGAAAACGGGAGCGGCAGCGTGCCATGGAGCGATAACTTTGCCCAAGGGGGTAGTCTACCCTGTTAAGGGAATGATCCCCCATTCTTTCTATATATATATTTCTTACTGGCTGAAAGAAAGACCCTGTTTCTCTTTCAGTCAGTAATTGTTTTAGGAGATGAGAAATTGGATTACAGTGAAAATCGCATGGTTGGTGATTACAGAATCATCCGGTCTATGTATGTTGGTGACAAAGAGATAGTTTTTGGAGAGGACATGGAAAGCCCGCCCGGAAAGAGATATAGCTGCTCTCTTTGTCAGCAAAGTGGGCCGTTTCTGGTCCACCAGGATCTTGTTGCCAGCGATGACTATCTGGAAATCGTGAAGATTTTCGGAGAGCGTATTGTGGCCCAGGCGGAAAAAACCAAAGAGGAGGTTTCGGTAGAGCCGGGGGCTTTCAACGACCTCTTTACCGCAGCGGATTGCACACCGATTTCGCCGATGGATGATTTAGTGGAAAAAGTCATCGTTATCCGGGCGGATGTTCTTCGCCGGGAGTACCAGACGGCGACACACCAGCTGAAACTTTGCACCGGCGGCTTTGGCGCACATCCCAACAATCGCGGCTCCGCTGTTTTTTGCAAGGACCTTTATTCTGGTAAGGAAAGCCGCTTTGAACGGTGGGATGTGCTGGGGATCATGCCCTTGGAAAAACTACCCGATTGGGCCAAAGAAGGACTTTCCAACATCCAGAAGGAAACCCAGAAGCAGAAAGACAGGGGGGCGAGGTAAAATGCGGGAAAACCAAGGCTTTCTTATCACCGATTCCATTCAGATCGGAAACGCCGAGTTTGTTGCGGGAGAATCTGCTACAGCCCCAGATTCTTTTGTTACCTGGGAGTGCAGGAATGGCGATGACTACTTTTGGGGCCACTACTTTTCAGACCGTATGGCGGCAAAGCGTGACCTTTTAGAGCGGGCGGGTCATGAGTTGCAGTACCAGGAACGGATGCAGGAAAGGGCCGGAAAGGAAAAGGAGCGTGAGCGATAATGAAAATGACATTTCGGCCCGCCACCCCTGCGGAACGGCTCTACACTTATGACCAAAAATCTTTGATTGAAAGTAGGACCGGCTGCATCGGTCATCTGCGGGGAGATATGGGCAAAGGCGGCGATGAATTTTATGCCACATGGACGGACCATCGGGGCGATTTGAAGACGCCGGAATTTCAGTCGGAGCTGGACGAGGTGATCAACGCCCTGCGCTTTGATGAAAGCTATGGCAGCGTCCTGGATAGCCGGACCGCCCTAAAGCGATTTTGCAGGCAATTCCCGGAAAGCAGCTTCGGCGGGGAATCCCAAGACTATGGCTTCCGGGCGGATACAGAGCAATTTTCCTATCTGCTTCGGCTGAACCCCGGACAAGGGGTGTACAACCTGTACTGTTATTGCTACCGCCGGGATTGGCTGGAGCAGCACATGAAAAATGCCGAGCGGGGTATCCGATTCATTACCCCGAACTATAAGGAACTGTTCCGAATCCCGGATGGCGATTCCATCCGCATCACCCACAGCGATGGGAACCAGATCGACCGGGTGTGTCGGTATATCGACGACTGTCATTTGGAAGTCGGGGATAACATCTATCATATCTGCGAATTTGCCGAGATGGTAGGGAGAACCCACAGTACCGTAATTCCCCTGCGCTCCTCCCTGCCGGAAAAGTGTTTTTCGTTTCTGGACGATACTGGCGAAAGCATTATCATCGAGCGGGGCGTGAGCGGTTTTCAGCATACCGGCCAATGGGTGCAGGGCGGCTTTTCGCCCGAGGAAGGAGCAGCCGCCCTCAATGAAATGGTAGGAACCAGTAAGGCACAGTCGGCGGCGATGAAGGCCGGGGCTTTTTGGGGCTGGGACAAGCCCGAAGCCGACCCCAAGAATTACAACGAACAGGGGCAATTTGTGAAGCCCCGTCAGAGAGAACGGGAACGATAGGAGGGATAGGATGCCCAGCAAGTACCAGCAGATCGCCGCCTTAGCGGAGGAAACCAGCGGACAGATCACCTCGGACACGGGCCGATATATGGCCTTCCTGTCCACCGCCGCCCACAACTTCAAGTACAGCTTTCGGGACCAGTTACTCATTTTCGCACAAAGGCCAACAGCCACCGCCTGCGCTGAAATCGGCTTTTGGAACAGCCGGGGCCGCTGGGTGAACCGGGGGACAAGAGGTATCGCCCTTTTGGTGGATACCAACACCCCCTACAAGCTGCGGTATGTGTTTGACATGAGCGATACCAACAGCCGCACCGGGCAAACTGTCCCCGTCTGGCAGATGGCCCCACGATATGAAGCGGCGGTGGTGGAAAGTCTGGGGAACAGTTACGGCCTTTCCGGCGAAGCGGCAGACCTCCCCTCCTGCCTGCTGGAAACGGCCAGTCTTTTGGCTGAGGATAACGCCGCCGATTACCTTTTGCAGCTGGCGGAAGTGAAAACAGGGAGCCACTTGGAGGACCTGGATCCCCTCAATACCGAAGTCTGGCTGAAGGAAACAATGCAAAGCAGCATCGCCTTTATGCTCCTGACCCGTTGTGGTTACGACCCCAGGGAATACTTTGGCCCGGAGGATTTTTCCAGAGCCTGCGATTTCAATACCCCGGAAACCCTTTCGGTGTTGGGGGCTGCTGTCAGCGATGTGGCAGAGATGGCCCTGCGGGAAATCGCCGCCACTGTTTTCAGCCAGAAAAAGCTGGAAAGAGAAAATCGCACAGTTGCAAGGCAAGACGGTACGGGGTATGATAGGGGCGGAAGAACACCGGAAAGTGAAAATGAAAGGAGCGAGCAATATGGAGCTGACTTACAGGCAGGAGGGAGATTATCTGTTCCCCAATCTCAGCGTACCGGAGGCCCCGAGGGTCGGGAAATATGGGATGCTGCGGCGGACTTTCCTCCGCAGGAACCGGAACGGCATTTACACCGGGATGCAGCTGACCGGCAAGCTGAACGCCCACTTGGAGGAGATCGACCGGCAGGCGACCGAGATGATGGGTCAGCTGGTGGCACAGATGGCCAGGGAGCAGGGAGTGACCGAGGACCTCAAAGCCCAGGACCAGATGAAATGGGTGGGGCTGATGAACAGCATCCGGGCAGCAGCGGAGGAGATGGTGCTGCGGGAGCTGATTTACAGCTAACTGCCCTACCCTCTGAAGAAGAACAGCGGCAGGCCATAGCAGAAGCGGAGGTGAAAGAAGCCTCCGCTTTCGCTATCTCCCAGGAAGATATTGATGCCATTTTACTACGGGGAAGTAATGTTTCCGGCGGAAAATTCCGCATTTTTGAGCAATTTCAGAAGCAGGAGCCTTCGGCGGAAAATATACGGTTTCTCAAAGATGAGTACGGCGTTGGCGGCGTTTACCCCGCTATCCCCGATCGAAACCTGGATGAATGGCACGACCCCAGCGGGATCAAGATCAGCCGGGGCAGTATTTCAACCCCGGATACTGCCGTTACTCTTTCCTGGAAAAAGGCGGAAAAGCGTATCCGGGAGCTGATCGCCGCCGACCGCTATTTATCACCAGCTGAAAAAGAAAAATATCCTGCCTATCTCCGCAGCAAAGCGGCCTTTGAAACCAGATGGAAAGTTGCCAAAGAGTTTCGCTCCATCGTCTACGATTACAATGACTTCCAGACCCAGCTGGGGAAAAAGGAGAAGTGTCTGGAGTTGTACATTCTCTCTGAGTGCTGGGGAGCCTTTGGCAGTGGTGCGAAAAAAGTATTCGCCCGCAAAAAGGATGGCGAGTTTATCCTCCCCCTGATGCGGGGGGCGATGGAGTACATCATCGGGGAGGACACCCATCTTACAGAACGCTGCAAAGCGATGTTGGAGGATCTGAGCAGCCCCATAGCAAAGCCTTTTGAACCCACTGATGAAGAACGGAACCAACCGCCGAAGGAGTATCGCCTTTCCCTGGGGGATATGGTTCATCTTGGCACACAGGAGTATGAGGTCATCGCGCTGGGGGAAGAAACGGTGCGGCTTTTCGACCCGGCGTTTCCCCTTCTCAACAAGGAACTGCCCAGGGCGGACTTTGACCGGATGCTGGCGGAAAATCCCCTCAATGACCATTTCCTGCAAGCGGTGGAACCTGTCACAGAACAAACACCGCCTGATTATGACCTGGGATATAACTATCTGGGCAACGGCCTGACGGTCTGGAATCGTTCGGAAAAAGAAAATGGCGACTATAAGACCATCGCCCATATTGACACTGACCGAACCGTTAAATTTTATGTGGATGATCTGCCAAAGGATGTTCAAGAGCGGATACAGAAAATCGCTGCCACTACGGAAATGACGCTCTCCGCTACACAGGACAATCCTGTGTTTTCCACACCTCCATTGGAGCAAGTAAAAAGGCAGGAACCAGCGAAAGAAAATCTCCTTGTGGAACCTATCGTTGAAGAAATGACCCCTACCCCCATAGGGCGGATCGACTTTCTCAGTCCACGAGGCGGGGTGACGGAGAGCATTGAATACTCCGACCAAGAAGCCTTCCTTGCCGCTGTCAGAAAGGAAAATGACAGCGGTGCTCCTATGAGCATCATCCTCTATCGGAATAAGGATGGGCAGACGATCCCCCAGGACTTTAAGTATGATCTCGACCCGCCGCCCCAGGGCTTTCGGGTGATGGATCGCCAAGAGGCCCTGTTGGAGCAGGCCAAGGAGCTTATCAATGAATATTGTCAAAAAGAATTTGACCAAGATGCTGATTATTCTGACCTGGGCCATGTTCCTTTGGCTTTCAGTACCACCAGCAAGGGTGATTATCCGGTCGATGTCAGTGCAGACCTCATTTCCGCTCGTTTGGTCTATCAGGTAAACGGAGAGCAAGTAGTTGTTCTCCAGTGTCACGATTTGGAGGATATGCAGCAGTACCTTGGCAATCTGGAATTTGATGAAATGATCGCCTATGCCGAGGAACAGTTTGAAAAGCAGCAGCAGGAGAAACCGCCGCTTTCGCCGGATGAGCGGTTTTATGTGGTAGACATTGACCAGGGTTATCAAAAAGCCTATGGGATTTGGGATGACGAAATGGGGGCTTTGTATGTAGATAAAGATGGCGTGTCCGATGAGTTTTCGAGCCGTTGGCAGGCTGAGGATTATCTGGAGCAGGTAAAAAGGCAGGAAACAGAGAAAGAAAATCCCCCTGTGGAGCCTGTTGCCGACGAAACAGCCGCCCCCTCCGGTAACGGCCTTGTCGGTAGTGAGTTTATGGCAGAGGGCCGCCGCTTTGTCGTGGATGGCATAGACACAGTAGCTGGTACTGCATCCCTCCGGGATGTAACTTTTCAGGGCAGCACAGGCTTTCCCATTTTCCGGGTGGAGCCTATCAGCAGGGTACAGGACTGGTTAAAACCGGCTGAAAAAGAAATCCTTCAGCCAGCCGCCGATACCACCCCCGCCGTAGTAGACCGTACCGCTGAGATGCTCCAGCAGGCCCTTCTTGCCAATGAGCTGTCCCAACAAACCGGACAGATGATTTTCGCCTTTGAGGAGGGCCAAACAGAGCCGGTCAACGCACCAGCGAAGAAAGATGTTCCCCTCCCGCCGCCTATGTCCAGCCCAAAGCCAAGGGCTTCCTCCATTACCATCCGCCCGGAGATCCCCGATAGCCAGCGGCAAAACTTCCGCATCACCGATGACCGGCTGGGTGAGGGCGGCGCAAAGGCAAAGTTTCAGAACAATCTTGCCGCCATCCAAACCCTCCAGAAAATCGAGGCCGAAGGGCGACTTGCCTCCCTGGAGGAACAGGAAGTCCTTTCCCGCTATGTCGGTTGGGGCGGCCTGCCGATGGCTTTCGATGACCAAAACGGCGCATGGGCGGACGAATACCGTAGACTGAAAGCAATCCTCCCGGCGGATGAATACGAATCCGCCAGAGCCTCCACCCTCAACGCCCACTACACCAGCCCCACTGTTATCCGGGCCATCTATCAGGGCTTGGAGCGGCTGGGCTTCAAAACCGGCAACATCCTGGAGCCCTCCTGCGGTATCGGCAACTTCCTGGGAATGCTGCCGGAAAGTATGTCTGAATCCAAGTTGTACGGAGTGGAGCTGGATTCTGTCACCGGGCGCATCGCCCAGCAGCTTTACCAAAAGTCCTCCATTGCTGTCCAGGGGTTTGAGAAAACCGACCTCCCGGACAGCTTTTTTGACGCCGCCGTTGGAAATGTTCCCTTCGGCAGTTACAAGGTGGCGGACAAGCGGTATGACAAGCTGGGCTTTTCCATCCACAACTATTTTTTCGCCAAAACCCTGGACAAGCTGCGCCCCGGTGGGGTAATGGCCTTTGTTACCTCCCGCTATACCATGGATGCAAAAGACCCGACGGTTCGCCGCTATCTGGCGGAGCGGGCCGTTCTGCTGGGGGCCATCCGCCTTCCCAACAATGCCTTTTTAGCTAACGCCGGAACGGAAGTAGTCACCGACATTCTGTTTTTCCAGAAGAAGGACACCCCTACCATCGAAGAACCGGACTGGGTGCATTTGGGACAGACTGAAAACGGATTTGCCATCAACAGCTATTTCATCGACCACCCGGAAATGGTGTTGGGAACCCTCACCGCCGAAAGTACCCAGTATGGTCGGGAAGAATGTACGGTTATTCCCACCGAAGGGGTAACATTGGCGGAACAGCTTGCCAACGCCATTCAGAACATCAACGGCTCCATCCGGGAGTACGAGATGGAGGACCCCGAGAGGGAGGAAGAAGATCTTTCCCTCCCTGCGGATCCGGCGGTGCGGAATTTCAGCTTTGCCCTGGTAGATGGAAGTATCTATTACCGAGAAAACAGCCGCATGAATCCGGTGGAGCTGCCGGTTACCGCTCAGGGGCGGGTCAAAGGGCTCATTGGTATCCGGGACTGTGTCCGCACCCTTATCGAGTACCAGACCGAGGACTTCCCTGACGAGGATATTCGGGCGGAACAGCAGAAGCTGAACGCCCTCTATGACAGCTTTGAAAAGAAGTATGGGCGCATCAATTCCAGAGCCAACCGTTCCGTATTTGAAGCAGACAGCTCCTATTTTCTGCTGTCCTCTTTGGAAGTGCTGGACAATGAGGGGAATTTCAAGCGAAAAGCGGATATGTTCACCAAGCGCACCATCCGGCAGCGTGCAGTTGTTACCAGCGTAGACACCCCCTCTGAGGCTCTGGCCCTCTCCCTTTCGGAAAAGGGCCGGGTGGATATTCCCTATATGCAGCGGCTTACCGGCAAGAGCAAGGACGAGATTACGACCGCCCTCACCGGTGTGATTTTCCTTGACCCGCTGAAAAAAGAATGGCAGACAGCGGACGAGTACCTTTCCGGGAATGTCCGGGAAAAGCTGGCGGCGGCGAAGTCAGCGGTGGAATCCGATCCGAACTATGCCCAAAATGTTCAGGCCCTTGAAGCCGTTCAACCGACGAACCTCACCGCCAGTGAGATCTCCGTCCGCCTGGGCGCTACCTGGCTCCCGCCGGAGGTCATTCGGGACTTTATGTTCCAGCTGTTTGATACACGCCCATACCAACAGTGGAACATCAAGGTTCACTATTCAAAATACACTGGCGGCTGGAACATCGAGGGGAAATCTCAGGACAAGGGCATTAAGGCCACCAAAACCTATGGAACCGAGCGGGTCAGCGGCTACAAGATATTGGAGGACACCCTGAACCTTCGGGATGTGCGGATATTCGATTATTTTGAGCAGGACGGAAAGCGTGTCGCTGTTCTCAATAAGAGGGAAACCGCCATCGCTCAGGGAAAGCAGGAGCTGATTAAGCAGGCGTTCCGGGATTGGATTTGGAAAGACCCTCAGCGGCGGGAACAGCTTTGCAAGCTCTACAACGACCGTTTCAATTCCGTCCGTCCCAGAGAGTATGACGGCGGCCACCTCACTTTCCCCGGCATGACCCCGGAGATACAATTACGCCCCCACCAGGTCAATGCCATCGCCCATATCTTGTATGGCGGGAATACCTTGTTGGCACATGTAGTAGGTGCAGGCAAGACCTTCGAGATGGTAGCGGCAGCACAGGAAAGCAAGCGATTGGGACTTTGCCAAAAGTCGATGTTCGTGGTTCCCAACCATTTGATTGAACAGTGGGCAGCGGAATATCTCCAGCTTTATCCCTCCGCCAATATTTTGGTTGCCACCAAGAAGGACTTTGAAACCAAAAATCGAAAAAGGTTTTGCAGTCGAATTGCCACAGGTGATTATGATGCCGTTATCATCGGTCACAGCCAGTTTGAAAAAATCCCCATGAGCATCCAGCGGCAGATTTACTATCTGGAGCGGGAAAAAGAGGAGATATTGGCGGGAATCTCGGAGCTGAAAGCCAACCGGGGCGACCGTTTTTCGGTGAAGCAGATGGAGCGGTCGAAAAAGGCCATCCAAGCAAAGCTGGACAAGCTCAATGACCAGAGCCGCAAGGACGATGTGGTCACCTTTGAGGAGTTGGGCATTGACCGGCTTTTTGTAGATGAAGCCCACTATTACAAGAATCTCGCCGCCTTCACGAAAATGCGGAATGTGGGCGGTATCAGCCAGACCGAGGCCCAAAAGTCCAGCGACCTGTATATGAAGTGCCGCTATCTGGACGAGTTGACCGAGAGCCGGGGGGTGATTTTTGCCACCGGAACCCCCATTTCCAATACCATGGTAGAGATGTACACCATGCAGAAATATCTGCAATACAGTCTATTAGAGGAAAAGGGGCTGCTCCATTTTGACGCTTGGGCCTCCACCTTTGGGGAAACGGTCACCGCCATCGAGTTGGCCCCGGAGGGATATACTTTTTCCAGACGGTAAAACTAACTTCTCTAAACTGAAAATCTACATACAGAAACGGAGGTGTAAAAAATGTCAAAAAAGGCAGGAAAAGCGAGGATTACAGCCCTTTACGAGCGCCTTTCAAGAGATGATGACCTGGTTGGGGAGTCAAATTCAATCACCAATCAAAAGAAATATCTGGAGGATTACGCCCGCAAAAATGGCTTCACAGCCATTCGCCATTTTACGGATGACGGTTATTCTGGAGTTAATTTCAACCGTCCTGGCTTCATGGAAATGATAGCCGAAGCGGAGGCCGGGAACATCGGCACGATTATCGTAAAAGACATGAGCAGGTTTGGAAGAAATTACCTGCAAGTAGGATTTTATACGGAAATCCTGCTCCCTCAGAAAGATGTGCGCTTTATTGCCATAAACAACGGCATTGACAGTAATAGCACCTCTGAGAACGATTTTGCCCCGTTTTTGAATATAATGAACGAATATTATGCCAAAGACACGAGCAATAAGATTCGGGCGGTATTCGATTCACGCATGAAAGACGGGAAGCGTTGTTCGGGCAGTATCCCCTATGGCTATAACCGGGTGGAGGGCGATAAGCAGACGCTTGTTGTTGACCCCGAAGCCGCCGAGGTGGTGCGGCATATCTTCCAGCTTGCCAACGAGGGCAAAAGCTCACGGGCAATCGCCGCCATACTGACCGAGGAGCAGGTCTTAATCCCTGCCGCCCACGCAAAGGAAAAACATCCAGAGCAGTACCATGGGCAGAAATTTTCGGATAAATACCTTTGGTCGCTCTCGGCGGTTCAGAAGATTTTGAACAGGCAGGAATACCTTGGACACACCGTCCTGCACAGGTCTGTTGTCACGAACTTCAAGCTGCACAAGCGCAGGGAAACCGAGGAAGCGGAACAATATGTGTTTCCCAATACGCATGAAGCCATCATTTCGCAAGAACTGTGGGACAGCGTTCACCGCAGAATAAAGCGGGTAGAGCGGGCCTCCCCCTGGGGCAGTCAATATAACCGTCTGAGCGGCTACCTCTATTGCGCCGACTGCGGCAGGCGTATGACCTTGCAGACCCATCACAGTAAGAAAGACGGCTCCATCCAGCACTCTTTCCGCTGCGGCGGGTACGCCAGCCAGATCAACACCTGTACGGCCCACTCCATCAGCGCCAACAATGTGGAAGCCCTGCTCCTGTCTGCGGTCAAACGGCTTTCCCGGTTTGTCCTGCAAGACGAGGAAGCGTTTGCGGCGGAACTTCAATCCCTGTGGGCCGACAAGCAGGAAGCGAAGCCCCAGCAAAGCAAGCAGGAATTGAAGCGATTGCAGACCCGATATGACGAGCTTTCCAGACTTGTGCGGGGGTTGTATGAAAATCTCATGTCCGGCCTGCTCCCCGAAAGGCAGTACAAGCAGCTTTCGGCGCAGTATGACAGCGAACAGGCAGACCTTGAAGCCAGGATGGACAAGCTGAAAGCCGCCGTTGCGGAAGAAAAGACAAAGCCCCTTGATATTGAGCATTTCATTTCCCTGATACGGAAATATAAAGACCCCGCCGAAGTGACCGATATGATGTTCTCCGAACTCGTTGACAAGATCGTTGTCTATGAAACGGCGGGGACGGGAAAGGCCCGGACGCAAAAGGTCGATATTTACTTCAACTATGTCGGGAAAGTCGATATTGCCTACACCGAACAGGAGTTAGAGGAAATCAGGGCGCAGGAGGAACAGGCTGAAAAGGAACGGTTAGCCCGCCAGCGGGCCAGGGAAAAGGCATATCGGGAGAAGCGCAAGGCGGCGAAGATTGCGGCGAACGGCGGCGTGTCTGTCCCCCCGAAGGTCTGCCCCCATTGCGGCAGGGAGTTTACCCCGGCAAGCAACCGGCAGATATTCTGCTCTGACGAGTGCTGTTATCAGGCAAGGCAGGATAAGAAAAAGGCAGAACGGGAAGCGGAGCGTGGAGAGCATTATTACCGCCAGCGCAAATGTGCTGTGTGCGGCAAGCTGTTCTGGCCTACGCACAGCCAGCAGACACTTTGCTCCGATAAGTGCCGCAAAGAGAAGCACAATCAAGTTACCTTGAAAGCCTATCACGACAAAAAAGCAAAGGAGAACGCACAATGGAACACTTCATCAAAGACGAAAGAACAGGTATCAGCTACGAGCTTATCGGAGACTATTATTTCCCCTGCCTTGCTCCCCCAGCCAGCCCGAACATCGGCAAGTACGGCAGAATGAGGTGGAGGTATCTGAAAGAGCACAGACGGGCAATTTATTCTCAGCTTGTATTGTCCGATAAGCTGGCAGGGCACCTTGAAGAAATCGACCAGTCCGCAAACGAGATGATGGAACGGCTCATAAAGGACATGGCAGAGCGTCAGGGCGTGACGGAGCGGCTGAAAGCCGAAAATCAACTGCGCTGGGTGGGAATGATGAATAATATCCGCTCTGCCGCCGAGGAAATGGTCTTGAACGATTTGATTTACGCATAAGGCAAAAGGAAGCTGTCATTGAGAGGTGGCAGCTTCCTTTTTCGGGAAGTAATCAAGAAGTCATTAAGTCCCTTGTGTAGTGGAAGGAATTAAAATCAATAACACCTCGACAAATGGGAAGTTTTCTCTTATTGAGTTCGGCACACTTCGTCCCGATAGAAACGGTCACCCTTGGACACCGTAATCAGCTCCCCCCGGTTTTCCATAGCCTGGATACGCTTGGCAATCCACCAGTCGCCGATACCCAGTTGGTGTCGCCCAATCACCTCACCAATAAGCTGAGCCACCCGAAAGGTTCCATCAGGGATATGAGCACGAATAAATGGGTCGTAGAAGTCCTCCCCAACACTGTGCAGACGCCCATTGACAACAGCACGCAAGGGCGCATTTTCCTCTCGAAGCTGTGACCACTCCATAGCGATAGCTCTGCGAACATTTTGGGGGATTTCCCGCTCCAAAGGCAGATACGCCGCCCAGTCTCCCGGAGAAAGTTCTCCCCAGTTCAAACAGGATTGCACTGTGCCATCTTCCCATGGCATCCACCGGGGCATTTCTAAAGCGGTCACAGGGCAGTTACAGTCCCGTAGTTGCCAAAGCACATCATAAAACCCACACAGGGAGTAAGGTGCGTTGCTGTACCAGATTCGCACAGCCTCGCCGTGTTTTCCACCCTCCAAAAGCCGCTCTCTGTCCCGCTGGCGTTGTTCCCAAAGCATATCCCGCTGGGCATAATCGTCCGGGGCGCAATCTGGGAGTGGGAAATCGCCCCCCAGCCAAGCGGTAAGCAAATCAAACCGGGCCTTCTCCACATCAGGGCCGCTTATGGGGCCGATGTCCAATCCAACAGACGGGCATAACACATCCCCAGGGTCGCCGCCCACGGGCCGCGCCCGGCGGTTTTCTGCCTCCCATTGGGCCTTGAGCTGGGCCATAGCCTGATCCTTCTCCTCCTGAGTAGGTTCTCGCTCTCCGTCACCGAAAATAAATCCGATTGGCCCATCATCCCAACTGGACGGCCCCCAATGTGTGGCCAGCTTCAATGACCCACACTCACTGTCGGAAAAAACTATTTGTAGCATGGTAAATACTCCGTTTCAAATTGCCATTTAGTTTTTCTCAACCTTAAATTCTACAGTTCTAAACTCGAAGCCGCTTTCTTCTGGCTCTGTTCCGTCTGGCCGTTCAAGTCCTAAAGTATCATAATACTCATTTGTAAATGGAATTTGTTCATAGGGGAAATCGCTTTGCAAATCCTTGATATATTCAAACGGGGTATCTATCGGTGCTATACCTGTCCCTTTGCGAATTGTACTCAAGGCACCTTCCACTTCGGGCCGAACTCTCCATTCCTGTTCTTCTGGACTATTAACAAAATTCTCAAACCTTTTTTTATCCCACCAAATAATCTGTTGCAAAATATTTGTATTACCAGTGGCGAGTATCAGCCCCAAGAAATCGCAGAAATTACGGGCAATTGGATAGACATTGTAATCGCAGCAGGTTTCCGGGTTGACGCAGAACACCATATCTCCAAAGCTCTTAATAAAGCAGTAGTGTATGCCATTATCCCAGCCAATGATTTCCGCTCCAATAGGAGTGCAAAAATACGGTGTTTGCGTTCCCGCTTCTAAGCCAATCCAGCTACCATCTATCTTCAAGTTTTTATATTTTTCATAAAGCAGGTTCATTTAGGTACCCCCGTAAATTTAGCGTTTGTCGAATCACTATGGATATAGTATACCACCAACCCAAGCGACATTCAACCCCCATCAAAGCACACATCTGAGCCGGAGAAAAGCACCGTAGCGATACGGTGCTTTTCTGTTGCCCAGGGCAGCAAAATCAACTGAAAGGAGGTCGCACAATGACCCCAAACGGAAGCAACGACACGGTTACTTTGGAGATTATCAGGGCGAGCGAGGTCACGCCCAGGGAGGTGAAATGGCTGTGGTATCCCTATATCCCATTCGGGAAGATAACCCTGCTCCAAGGCGATCCGGGCGATGGCAAGAGCAAATTCATGCTTGCGCTGTCTGCCCTGCTGACCGATGGGAAGCCCCTGCCTTTCCAAGAGGTAGAGGAAGCAAGCGAACCCATGACGGTGATTTACCAGACCACGGAGGATGATGCAGACGATACGGTTGTGCCGAGGTTTATCGCTTCCGGCGGCAATCGTGATAATCTTATCTTCATCAAGGAGAATGAAAAGCACCTGACCTTTGGAGATGACCGGCTGCGACAGGCAATCGAACGGTACAATGTCAGGCTGCTCATTCTTGACCCGTTGAGTTCGTATATCGGGGAAGATTGCTCCATGAACGACGCCAACAAAACGAGGACGGAGCTGAACCACCTTATCAAAATCGGGCAGGAAACGGGCTGTGCAATCGTTGTTGTGGCGCACATGAACAAGAACAGGGATACCTCCCCGCTGTACCGAACCAACGGCTCAATCGACATTGCCGCCGCCGCAAGAAGTATTCTGGCGGTGGCGAGGACGCAGAACAAGGAGAACCTTTCGGAGCGGTATATGGTGCAGGTGAAGTCCAATCTCGCCCCGACCGGCAACGCCATTGTCTTTGAAGTGACCGACAAGGGCGTAAACTTCCAGGACGAAATTGAACTGACAGCGGACGAAGCCTTTTCCCTTTTTGCCCCAAAGCTGGGCAGGCCGAGCGAAAAGGTAGACGGCGCTGTTGCGTTTCTGAAAGAGCTTCTTTCAGACGGCAGGCCGCAGCTTGCTGCCGAGTGCGAAGTAAAACTTGAAGCCGCAGGCTTCAAGAAATCGACCATCAAAAAGGCCAAGAAGAAAGCCGGCGTTCACTCGGTGAAGGAGGGCTTTCTGTGGTACTGGGCTTTGACGGTGGGCGAAAAACCGAAAGAGGAACGGCAGGCAGTCATGGCAGATGACGGCCTGCCTTTTTGATTGAGGTTTTAAGGGAGGTCAAGGGGGGAAAGCCCTTGCCCACGACATCTTTGCGGCGAAGCCGAAAGTGTCATAGTGGGTTACACACATTCGCAGAATGTTGTGTAACGGCGCTCCCCCGCCACCTCTCGGAAAGGAGGAACCGATGGCAAAAGAACCAAGGCCCGATATGAGCTGCGCCCGTGTGAAGCAGTACAAGTCCTCCGACATTGGGGCGGCTGAACGGCACAATGAGAGGAAGAACGAAAGCTACGACAACATCAATGTCGTGCCGGAGCGGATACCCCTCAATGTCCATTTCTGTGACCCCGGCGGGAAGTCCTATATGGAAATTCTGCGGGAGATGGAAGCGGATGGGGCAATCAGCCTGCGGGGGCTTCGGCAGGACGCTACCCTTTTTGACGAGATTATCATTGATGTGAACACGATGTACTTTGAGCGGAAAGGCGGCTATGACTACGCCAGGGAGTTCTACGCCGAGGCGGTGCGCTTTCTGGAAGATAAGTTCGGAAGCGAGAATGTCATCTCCGCCGTCATGCACGCCGATGAAATCAACCGGGCGGCAAGTGACGAGTTGGGAAAGGATGTGTACCACTACCATCTTCACGCCGTTGTCCTGCCTGTGGTTGAGAAAGAAATCCTGTGGAGCAAGCGGTGTAAAGACCCCGCCCTGCGTGGGACGGTGAAAGAGGTTATCCATCAGATCAGCCACTCCAAGAAATGGGCTTCCGATATTCCCCTCACCGATGAACACGGCAGGGCAATCCTGCGGAAGAACGGCAAGCCGAAGTACCGGGCGTCATACAGCGTCCTGCAAGATGAATTGTTCGAGCATATGCGGGAGCATGGCTTTACCGACTTCCAGCGTGGCGAGCGTGGCAGCACTTCCGAAAATCTGAGTTCGCTCCAATATCAGATTAAAAAAGATACCAAACGGCTCTCCAATCTTCAAGAGAAGATTGCAAGGGAGCAGACCAAGTACCAGGCGGCCCACGAGGTCAGCATGACCCTCAGCGACATTGACAGCATGGGTCAAAAGACCATCACGGGAAAGGTCGCTATCACCAAAGAGGACTACTCCCAGCTTACCTCGCTGGCGAAGGAGGGCATTACCAGCCGAAACGAGATTCACAATTTGAGAGAAAACGCCCGCTATTACCGCCAGCAGTATTCCAGGGCTTCATCGGCGCTGGAGAAGGCGCAGGAACGGTATGACGCTCTGAAAGAGAAGTGCCAGCCGTTTCTGGACGCTATGGAGCACTTCCCCGACCTTGTGCGGGCGTTTGTCAGCAAGGTCAGGGAGTTGTTCAGCGTCAAGGAAGCGCAGGAGCGGAGAGAAAAGGAGGAAGCGGAGCGCAGGCGGCAGGCCGAGCGTGAAGCGAGAAAACAGAAGAACAGGAGCAAGGGTTGGGAGAGGTAGCCGCTTCGACTACACTCCCGACTTTTTGACTTCTTCACCTGTTCTAAACTGAACGCCCAGGCGTCGAAACCGGGCTTTCGCTGTCGGAAGCCCACGATTTTTGGAAAGGAGCACTATGGAAAATCAATATTCTATCCGTATAGGAAACACCAATTTTATTGTCAGTGTGAAGCAGTCCGAAACGGCGAAAAAGCCCATGGATACAGCGTTTCGTGGCCTTTGTGTCCATGAAGTTTTAGGCGATTGCTTTGCTTCTGACAAGTTCAATTTAGAGGAAATCAAAAAATCCTCTTGACAAACCGTCCCCGGAGGGAACCGGCTACCGGAGCAAGACCCGGTTTGCAAAGTTTTACAATCTGCCGGAGCTGATGGCCATGTTCCAGGAAACGGCGGACATCCAAACAGCGGATATGCTGAAACTCCCCGTCCCCAAAGCCAATTACCGCAATATCGTTCTAAAGCCCTCCGACCACCAGAAGGAGATGGTTGCGGCGCTGGGAGAACGGGCCGAGAAGGTGCGTGACCGCCAGGTAGACAGCAGTGTGGATAATATGCTCTTAATCACCAACGATGGACGCAAGCTGGCCCTGGATCAACGGCTCCTCAACCCCCTGCTCCCGGACAGCGACACCGGGAAGATCTCCGCCTGCGCCGACAATGTGGCGGAGATTTGGTGGCGAACCGCCGACCAACGCTCCACCCAGATGGTATTTTGCGACCTGTCTACCCCTCGTGGGGACGGCGGCTTCAATGTCTACGACGATCTGCGGGACAAGCTGATCGCGAGGGGCATCCCGGCGGAGGAGATCGCCTATATCCATTCCGCCAAGAACGAGACGCAGAAGAAGGAGCTGTTTGGCAAGATGCGTTCTGGGCAAATACGGGTACTGCTTGGCTCCACGCAGAAGATGGGAGCCGGGACCAATGTCCAGCAAAAACTTATCGCCCTTCACCACCTGGATTGTCCCTGGCGGCCCGCC
>CAJUFK010000031.1 GCA_910585535.1 uncultured Angelakisella sp.
GCAATGGGTGATTTCAACCTCCCGCCCTCTGCTGCTCCCGACTCCAGGCACAACCCAAGTCCCGGCACAACCCTTAGCCGCGGAGCGGCGGGGAGGGTCCGCCTGCGGGTGCTAACCCGCCCAGGAGGCGCTAGGGCGCTCGATAAACTCAAAGCTGTACCGGATGATCCCTCCGTCCCCCTCCCCTAGCCACCCCAGCCGGGAAAAATGTGCCTGTACCGCCGTGTGCCCCGGTAAAACCAAAAGCCCCGGCGTCTGCTGGAAAAATATCTCCTCCAGCCTCCGGTATTGCTCCCCTGCCTTGGCCCCGAAAAATGCACCCTCCCCAATGATGACCCGCTCCCCAACCCCCAGCTCCTGAATCGCCGGCCCGTACCCCGGACAGTGCGCCAAACCCAGCCGGTTCCTCACCCGGATCTCCAGACGCTCCGGCTCGTGGGGAAAGGTAAAGTCCTTGTACCGCACCTACAACACCTCCTCCCCAAAGGTCCCCACCGTGGACCCCATCCTCCGGTGAAAACGCAAAAGCTCCGATAATCCCCGGGCGCCGTCCTCCGGTGGCCCGGACAGAGGCAGAATCTCCTCCTGCCTCCCAAAGACGGGGGACCCGGTCTCCGCCGTGGTCCGGACCGGGCTGGGGAACTCCCCCTCCGTTGTCCCCGGGACCATCCCCCCGGAAAAGACCGCCGCCTCCCCCCAGGCGGACGGGGGCATCCCGCCCCCCGCCGGGGCCTCGGTTTTCCCAGCCCCTGGGGGCGTTTTGCCCAAAAGATTGGGGGCCGCCGCTGGGGCCCCCTCCGGCATCCCCCCGCCAGGGAGTGCCCCGGTCTCCACTGGGGCGGCCCGGACCGTCTCCTCCTCCCCCCGGCCCAGCAGCCGCCGGAGGAACCGCCAAAGGGGCCTCAAACCGCCGCCTCCACCCGCTTGCTGGCAGCGATGGTCACCGTCTCAAAAAGCAGGTCCCCGGCGCTGGCCGCTTCGCTGATCTCCGACCACTGGCACCCGGAATAGATCACCCGCCGGTCGGGTTTTGCAATGACCACGTTAAATTCGGAAAGGGCGTAAAAATCCACCTTGTCCCGGATGGCCGCCCCGGTGACACAGACCCGGGTCAGCTCCAAAAGGTGCTTCACCCGGCCGTCCACCGCGCCCACCGGCTCCTTGCTGCCAAAGGCCTCCACGAACCGGCTCTCCTTGGTGGTTCGGGCCTTGTAGCTTTGTGCCACCGCCAGCCGCTGGCCGTTTACCTCGATGGCAATGTCGCTTCCTGTGGGAAAGGTAATGGTTGCCATTTATTTTGCCGCCTCCTTTTTTACAACTGGATCTGGGCCCGAATCTGGATCTGATTGATAAGGTACGCCGCCGTAAAGGCCACCTGGGCCACACAGACCTCCGGGGCGTCGGGCTGGATGGACACCCTGGGGGCCTCGAACCCGGTGATGATCCCCCGGTCCAGGAAATCCCCCAGAAGCACCGTCAGCTGGCTGGCCACGGCGGAGAGGGTGGTTTGGCTGTTCTTGGCCCCCCGGAGAAGGCTCCCCAGGCTTTGGCGGAGGGCCTTCATCACAAAGTCCACAATCAGCACCGAATTGATGGGGGAGAAGGACCGGTTGGGACTCCCCCCTACGGCGGTGCTGGTGGTGAGGACGCGAACCGCCTCCACGGCGCTCCCCGCCTGACAGAGGGGGGTCACCCCCGCCGCCAGCAGCGTCTCCACCTGGGCGTACCCCGCCCCGGTGACCCGCGCCAGCCCCGGCATCACCTCCCCGGTGAGGGAGACGCTGGGGTCCTCTAGCACCGCCACCGCGGCGCAGAGGGACAGCGCCCCCCAAAAGGGGCTTCCGGCTTCCAAGCCCTGGGGCACGGCCTCCCCAAAGGAGAGGATCACCCGGGGGCTGTTCACCCCCTTGGCCAGGGCGGCGGCATTGGTGACGTCTCCGCCGGTTCCGGCAAAGATCAGCGCCTCACGCTGGTTTTTGCTCCGATCCTCGGCCCAGGCTTTGGCCAAAGCCAGAACCTCCGCCCCGGCGTTTTCCACCGCCACCAGGGCAGGGGAGGCCGCCTCCCCCAGGGCCTCCAGGGCGGATCTCCAGGCGCCGGCTTCGGCGCTCTCCTCCAGGGAGCAGGCCCAAAAGGACCCCAGCCCCGCCCCGAAGAGCAGCTCCGCCATCTCCTGGATCTTGGTCCCCCCGTTGAGGCTGTCCCCCCGGCTCACCAGAACCGGGCCCTCCTTTTCCAGCCCCAGGGAGGTTCCCAGGACCCCCACCGTCAGGGCCTCCCGGGCCCCGGTGTAGCTGGGGGCGATGGTATAGCTGGAGTACACCCCCGGCCTGTAACTGCTGACACTCATTTTGTTTCCCTCCTATTCCTCCGGGCCCGCCGGCCCGCCTTGACGTTCCACACGGATCTCCCGAATGGGCGCCCCCTTTTCGCTCTGGGCCAGCACCCCCCGGAGAACCCCCCTGCAGGCCAGCCGAAAGGCCCCGGACTCCCGGTCAAAGGCCGCCCCTCCGCAGGAGAGTTCCCGCACCCGGGGCCGGCCATCCTCCAAAAGGAGCCGCTGGCAAAGGTCCCCAAAGACCCGGTGGCAGACGTTCCCGTCCTGCCGATGGAGGATCTCCAGGCGCAGGGTTACCTCCACCTCCCGCCCTGCCACCTGGGCGGCGGTCCCCTTCTCCTCCCCCAGGTAGGGGGCGAAGCCGTCGCCCAGGGCGGTGATCTTTTCCACACCCAGCCAGACCACCGCCCGGTCCAGGGGAAGCCTGCGCTGCTCCCAGGGGTAGTCGGTGGTCACCTCCGCCTGGGGCAGGCCCCGGGCCAGAAATTCCTCCAGTGCCTCCAGCAGTTCCGGAAGAGCCCCGCTTTTTTTCATCCCTCTGCCTCCTCTCCCCCTGTCTGCCGGAAGCAGAACCCCCGGGGCCGCAGCCACCGGGCCGCCGTCCGGCGGCACTCCTGCTCCATGGCCTCCGCCGCTTCCAAAGCGCCGCCCCTTCCCGGCCTGGGGTCGCCGATGGCCACCACGCCGCCGGCAGCCAGGCACCGCAGCACGAACCGCTTGGCGGCCAGGGCGGCGGCGTAATCGGCCAGGGCCTCTTCTCCGCCGGGGAGGTCATTCTGCTCCCCCTCCACCTGGCGGAGGGCGGCGGCACAAAGGTCCTCCTGCTCCGCCGCCTCCTCCCGGGGGAGGGCGCACATTTTGGCGAAGCGCGTCACAAGATCCTCCAGGTCCAAACCCATCCCTCCTTTCCTGCCCGGGGCAGGGGAGAGGTCCCCGCCTCTCCCGCCGCCCCGGGGCGCTTAGGCGTTCTTTTTCAGGCTAAGCACCTTCACCGCGTCGGGGAACAGCTTGGCGAACCCGGCGATGGAGGTGATAGCCGCCCGCTCCAGCTGGCAGTCGATAAGCTTGTCGTAGTCCACCGACACCTCCCCGGCCACCGCCATCTCCAAAGCGCAGCTGCTGTCCAGGGCGATTACCGTCCCGCTGGGCACCGCCGAGGACTTGAGCAGTACCGCGCCCAAAGGGGTCCCCAGCCTGCCGGTAGCCTGGAAGTTCAGCCCCGCAGCGGGGCTGGACATCTGGGGCAGATTGAGGATGGCTGCCGCCATGTCTGGGGAGGCCAGCAGACGGTCCATCCGGTAGCCGTCGAACTTCTCCCACAGCTTCACCAGGTCGCCGTAGGCAAGCTGGGCCCCGGCGGTCTCCAGGATCTCTGCGCCGCTTCCTTCGCTGCCGTCCCCGTTGATGAGGGTGTCCACCGCGTCCTCCAGCTGGCTCCTGGCGATGCACCCGCCGATCTGCCGCAGGGCCACGGTAAAAAGATCCAGCCGCTGGAAGCGGATGGCCTCATAGGAGGCGGAGAGCATCCGCCCCCGCTTCTTGAGGCGCACCAGGGTCTCCTTCAGCTTGATGTCGGTGGCCGGGATGGCCGTGCCCTCCTGGACCTCGGGCATCTCCAGCCCGGGAGTGGGCTGGGAAAGGCCGATGGTCCGGTAGTCCATGGAATCGATGGCGGTGCGGCTGGCCAGCAGCTGGGCCAGGATCTCCCCCTCCTCCATCCCCTGGCGAACCGCCCGGGAGACGTACTCGGGGAAAAGGGCGGCGCTGTCGGCGGTGGAGAAGAACTTCTGGATGGCGCTGCTTCTGGGACCGCCCACCCGGATGTCAAACCGCCGCAGCTGCCGCTGGAAGGCGTCCAGCCCCTCCAGGGCGGTGCCCTTGTAGGCCGCCGAGGGGTCCAGCTCCTCCAGCTTTCCGGAGAAGCCCTCCCGGCCCTTGTACATGGATTTGTCCAGCTTGATGGTTTCGTAGTTCATACAGAAACTCCTTTCTCGGGGTCGCCCCCTATCTGATAAGGCTTTCGCCTTGCTTCCGTTCCGAGGGACCTTGAATGGGCGTGTTCGCAATCGGATGATACAGGTTCTTATACCTTAAAGCTGTCGTTTTCCCCCAAGGCGGCCTGCCCCGCCCCAGCCGTCTGGGGCAGAGGCATCCGGCCGGCGGCCCGCCGCCGGTGGGCCTGGCACCAATTTTCCAGCTCCTCTGCCGTCAGCCGTCCCAGGGCCTTTTCCAGTACCTTCCGATCCAGCCCGGGGACCGAAAGCCGGGAGATGCGGACCGCTTCCTCCACCGCCCTTTCCCGAAAGAGCCGCCCCTCCTTGGCCAGGGTCCAAAGGGCCTCCGCCTCCCCCGGGGAGAGGGTCGCCCCGGCCCCGGCCCGAACCGCCTTTTCCAGCCTGGGGATGCCGCCCCCGGCGTACCCCTTGGTCACCCCTGCCTGGGGCTGGGCCGGCACCGCCACAAAGCTCCATTCGTAGGCGTCGGTGGGATCCTCCAGGACGACGTGGCAGATCTTCCCCTCGTAAATCTCCCCGGGGCGGTGGTGGCAGGGGTCCTTCCGGCGGTCCGCCCCGCAGATGCTGCACACCGCCCGCCCTACCGAGCAGCCCACGCTTACCTCCTTCTTGATCCCCCCATCGATCTCCCGGATCAGGTCCTGGTTTCCCGCCGTCCGTAGCAGGTAGGCCGACGCCCGCAGGCAGTGGTAGGGCTCCCCGGCGGCGGTCTGCTTTCCCTCCTGCCGCTCCACCTGGCACCGGTAGATCCGGGCGGTTTGGTTTTTCCCCTTGGGGTCGTGGTCAAAGATCCCCGTCCTGCCGACAAACAGCTGGGCCAGCTTTTCCAAAGCAGGGACCGAGAACCGCTCCCCGTCCCGGTCGATGTCGTTGTCACAGAGGATCACCGGGAAGGTGTACACCTCCTCCGCCGCCAAGGTCCGCCGGGTGTACCGCCCGATGAGTTCCAGGTCCTCCGCCGTGGGGACCCCGGTCTGTACCCGCGCTTCTTCTTTCATTTCGACCCCTCCTTCTCCTTCAGTTCACATTCCAGCAGCGCCGCCCTGGCGTTGGTGTACCGGGCGTTGGCTGCCTCCACCTCATCCTGGAGGCTGATGCTCTCCCACTCGATCTCCGCCTTTCCCGGCAGTCCCGCCAGGTCCAGGGCCAACCGGCAGATCCGCTCCGCCACCGGGGTGAGGATGCTCCGGTAGCTTTCCAGCTCGGTGGTGAGGATGTCCGCCTGCTGGCGGCTCATCCGCTCGGTGGTACTCCAGCTGAGGCCAAGCAGAAAGGGGGGCAGCCCCGTCTTGGCCACGATCTGCTCCAGGATCTGCCGCACCGGGACCTCGGTGCCGATGAACTGGTTATCCGCCCCGATAACCCGGATGGAGACGTCCCCCACCGCCACAAAGTCCCGGATCTCCCCCTGGCCGGCGGCCTCCATAGCCCCGCTCCACTCCCGGGCCACCGTGTCCGCCACCGCCTGGGCGTCGCTTCCCGGCTCCGGCTTTACCGTCACCGCGTACCGCAGGGCCCCGATCCGCCGGAAATTTTCTCCCATGGCCCGGTAGATCTCCAGCAGCACCGAGGAGAGGAAGGGAAGGCCCCGGAGCAGCGACCGCCCCGCCGCCTCCCCCGGCTCCGGGTTCAGGGCCGAGAAAAAGACCAGCTCCGGGTAGGGGAGGGGAGTCCCGCCCCCAGGCCCCGCCAGGAGCAGCTCCGCCTCCAGGGGATTTCTCCCCCGGCGGATCTCCAAATCCCCCAGGTCGCTGAGGTACAGCGCCCCGATCCCGTCCCCCTCCGGGGAAAGGATCATCTCCCCCACGGCGGACCCGTAGGTCAAAAGGCTCATCAGGTACCCGGAAAGGAAGCTGTCCAGCCCCCGACCTCCGCTCCCCACCGGGATCTCCTTCCGGAACCGGTCCAAAAACGACTGCCCCCGGGGGTCGCTACAGACCAGCCGGAACCCCGCCGTCAGCCGCACAATCTTTTGGAGGGCCGCCTCCACAATGGGCACCGCCTCACGAAGTCCGTCATAAAGGGCCGCCTCCCCGGGGCGCAAAGGAACCGGGAACCCCCGGGCCCATCCCTCCGCCCGCCGGGAAGTCTGCACCGCCGCTACCCCGGCTTTTTTCGCCTCCTCCACCTTGTCCTTTCTTCCAAACAACTTCAACCGCTCCACATCCTTTCTGCTGCAAAACCGCCTGCGGCGGCACCTCTCCGTCGCCTTCGCCAGGGCCTCCCCTTATTCCCTCCGGGGTGTCGTTTATGCCCGTCTCGCCACCGCCCTGGCCCCCACACCGCTTTCGGCCTCCCGGCAGATCACCGTAGAAACGAAATACCGGATGTCATCCATGGCGTGGTCGTTTTCCTTCACCGGCTGGTCCCGCTCCTTCCCCTGGGCCCAGCGGTACAGGCCGAACTCCCGGATGGTGTCCCCGCACCCGGCGTAGATAAGCAGCCGCCCCGACCGCAGCTCCTGACTCACCCGGCGGATGCCGTCGGCCACCTGGTTTACCGCCGGGATGGCCCGGTACCGCCCCTTCTTCCGGATGCAGGCCAGAAAGCTGGCCGCCGAAGGGTCCACCACCACCCCCCGGATGGCCCGTCCCCCGGCCAGCCGTTCCAGGGCGCTGTAATATTCCTCGTCGGTGTGCTGGATCCCCGCCCGGCGGCTGTCGTGGTAGTATTCCGCCACCCGGTACCAGGTGTCCCCCTTCCGCCCCCAAAGGCCCATGGAGCAGGGGTTCACCGTCCCGTAATCGCAGGAGATAAACCATTCCCCCAGCCCCTCCGGGAGCTTTTCCACAATGTGCTCCCCCGGGGCGAAAAAGGGGTACACTGCCCCGGAGGCCGCCGTCCACTCGCCCAGGACATACCGCCGGTAGAAGGGCCCGGTGTAAAGCCGCCGGTACCGCTCCAGCATCCCCGGGGATAGGGAGGGGTTATCCTCCATCCGGAAGTGAAGGACCAGGGCATTTTTCTCCTTGGCCCCCAGGATCCATTCCCGGTAGAGCCAGTGTCCCGGATGCTCCGGGTTGCAGTTGAACCACAGCCGAGAGCCCTCCACGCTGCACCGGGCGATGGCCTGCTCCACAAAGGATCGGGGCATCAGGGCGGCCTCATCCAGCAGCACCCCCGCCAAAGTCACCCCCTGGATAAGGGCCCCCGCTCCCTCATCCCGTCCGCCAAAGAGCCAAAAGCGGTTCTGCCGCCCCCGGCGGCTCACCTCCAAAAGCCCCCGCCCCCGCTGGAGGCGGCACCGGAACCCCAGCCGTTCCAGCCGGGGCACCAGGGGGGAGAGGAGGTTCCGCTCCACACCGCCTCGGGTTTTGCCGCAGATGGCAAAGCTTTCCCCGTCCCCAAAGGCCATGGCCCAGGAGACAAAGGAGAGGCCCATGCAGAAGGTCTTGCCGCTTCGTACCGCGCCATGGCAGATCACCGCATCCCGGTCCCGCCAGGGACTCCAGGGAGTCCACCAGGTAAGCAGTTCCATCTGCCTGGGAGAAAAGGCCGCCGGCCCCTCCCTTTGTGCTGCCGGATCAGCGTTCTTCCGCTCTGCCATTCCCCTCCTCCTCCCTGTACAGTCCCCGGGCCCCCTGACTTAACGCCTGGTAGAAGGCGTCGTCTCCGCCTGGCTCCTCCCGGCAAAGCTGTGCCAGCCGGTCCAGCGCCTCCAAACGGCTGACGAATTTCAGCTCCATAGTCCCTTTGCCCCGCTTAATCTCCGCCAGATTAAAGAGGTCCAGTTTCCCGCAGTCGATCCACTCCCCCTCCTCGGTGAGCATCAGCCGCACCGCATCCCCCACCGGTCCAAAGGCCAGGCGCCGGTACCCCTCTGCCACTGCTTCCCGGAGTTCCTCCTGGGGATTCTTTTTCTTCCGCGTCATTATCATCACCTCTCACCCTACCGGCTCCCCGGCCCGAAACGTTACATTTTTCTGCACGTTCACACAAAAGTTCATAGTTTGTTTACAGTGGCGGCCAAGCGCCCGCACACACACCCTCCCCGGCGGCGGCCAAGCGGCCGCAGGCGGACCCTCCCCGCCGCTCCGCGGCTAAGGGTTGTGCCGGGACCTGGGTTGTGCCTGGAGTCGGATGTTGCAGAAGGCGGAAGGTAGGAATACCCCTTGCCAGGGTGGGTTGGCACCCGCAAGCACACCCTCCCCGCCGGCGGGTTAGCACCCGCTGGCACCCCCTACCCGCCGCTTCGCGGCTTGACGTGGTGCAGGGCGGTAGGAAGTGCCTGGAGACAGAGCGCCATGTAGTTTATCTGTCTTTTGCAAAAATCCTGCCTCCATCCAGGGGGTACAGAAAAGGGCACCGCCTTTGGGCGGTGCCCCTGTTGTTTTGTCAGGTCTTTCTATCCTCTTCCAGCATCTCCTCACAAAACTGCAAAAGAAAATGTCCCGGCAGTATGTCCAAATATGAAGCAACCGCAGATTCCCCCCCTATCACCGGTAAGATGCAGCCCCCCAGAACCTTTTCCCGCCCCCGGAATAAACTATAAACAGAGGAAAAGGATTACTTCTCTCTCCTCCAATTTTCCAAGGGAGTGTTGCGATATGAACCAAACCGATCTCTCCCGCCTGCGGGACGGGGAAAGGGCCCGGGTCACCGGCATTGCCGGGGCAGGGGATATGGGACGGAGGCTTCGGGATATGGGGCTGGTGCGGGGCACCCAGGTGGAATGCCTCCTCCACAGCCCCTTTGGGGATCCCGCCGCCTATCGGATCCGGGGGGCCGTGGTGGCTTTGCGGCGGGAGGACAGCCGCAGGGTCCAGGCGGTTCTCCTGTGAGGGGCGAAGGGAGGGGGACAAGATGGGACTAACAAGAGGCTCCACCGGCCTGGCCGCCCTGGACGGAGGGCTGTTCCTCCAGCGCCTTACCGACGACGAACGGGTCTTTGCCCTGGCCGGCAACCCAAACGTGGGGAAAAGCACCGTCTTTAACGCCCTGACCAATTTGAACCAGCACACCGGGAATTGGCCTGGAAAGACAGTGGCCACCGCCCAGGGGCGGTGCGTCCGCCACGGGGAGAGCATCCTCTTTGTGGACCTCCCCGGCACCTATTCCCTTTTGGCCCACTCCGCCGAGGAGGAGGCCGCCCGGGACTTCCTCTGCTTCGGCGGCGGGGATGGGGCCGTGGTGGTCTGTGACGCCACCTGCCTGGAGCGGAACCTGAACCTGGTCCTGCAGGTCCTGGAGATCACACCCCGGACGGTGGTCTGCGTCAACCTTCTGGATGAAGCCGCAAAGAAAGGGATCCATGTGGACCTGGAGGGCCTGGAGAAAAGCCTGGGGGTCCCTGTGGTGGGGACCAGCGCCCGAAGCGGCAGGGGCCTGGAGGAGCTTCTCTGCCGTCTTCGGGAGGTGGCCTCCGGCGGCGGCCCCGGCAAGCCCCTGGGGGTGGTCTATCCCCAGGTGGTGGAGGATGGGATCTCTCTCCTTCTCCCCGCCCTCCGAGAGGTGGTGGGCCCCCGGCTGAACCACCGCTGGCTGGCCCTCCGCCTTCTGGAAGGAAACGAGAGCCTTTCCCGCTCCCTCCGGTCCTTCCTGGGGGAGGACATCACCCGCCGCCCGGCAGTGGGGGAGGCCCTGGCCGCCGCCAAGGATCTTCTGGCCCAGGCGGGCTGGGGGCCCGGGGAGCTGGAGGAGGCCCTGGTGGAGGCCATCGTCGCCACTGCGGAAAGCGTGGCCTCGGGAACGGTCTGCATCCCGGCGGGCACCGGGGAACGGGACCGGAAGCTGGACCGCCTCTTTACCAGCAAGCGGACCGGAATCCCGGCCATGCTTCTCCTCCTGGCCCTGGTCTTTTGGCTTACCATCGCCGGGGCCAACTACCCCAGCCAGCTCCTCTCCGCCGGCCTGTTCCGCCTGGGGGATCTTCTCGCCGGCGGCCTCCAAAGCCTGGGGTGCCCCGGCTGGATCCTCTCCCCCCTGATGGACGGGGCCTACCGGGTCCTGGCCTGGGTGGTGGCAGTGATGCTCCCGCCTATGGCAATCTTCTTCCCCCTGTTCACCCTCCTGGAGGATTTCGGCTATCTGCCCCGGGTGGCCTTTAACCTGGACCGGTGCTTCCAGCGTGCCCACGCCTGCGGCAAACAGGCCCTGACTATGGCCATGGGCTTTGGCTGCAACGCCGCCGGCATCGTAGGGTGCCGCATCATCGACTCCCCCCGGGAGCGGCTCATCGCCGTCCTCACCAATTCCTTTGTCCCCTGCAACGGCAGGTTTCCCACCCTCACCCTCCTGATTACCGTCTTCTTCCTGGGGGGCGGGGAGGGCTTCTGGCCCTCAGTCCTTTCCGCCCTGGGGCTTACCGGGGTGATCCTTCTGGGGGTAGGGGCCACCCTGCTGGCCTCGCGGCTCCTCTCCGCCACCATCCTCCGGGGGATGCCCTCGGCCTTCGCCCTGGAGCTGCCCCCCTACCGCCGCCCCCAAATCGGCAAGGTGCTGGTGCGCTCCATCCTGGACCGGACCCTCTTTGTCCTGGGCCGCGCGGCGGCGGTGGCGGCTCCGGCGGGGCTTCTGATCTGGGTGATGGCCAACGTCACCATCGGGGATGCCACCCTTCTCCACCACTGCGCCGCCTTTCTGGATCCCTTTGCCCGGCTCCTGGGGATGGACGGGGTGATCCTTCTGGCCTTTCTCCTGGGCTTTCCCGCCAACGAGATCGTCATTCCCATTATCATCATGGCATACCTTTCGGCGGGGACCATCACCGAGATGGAAAGCACCGCCCAGCTCCACGCCCTCTTTGCCGCCAACGGCTGGACCTGGGCCACCGCCGGGTCGGTGATCCTCTTCTCCCTCTTCCACTGGCCCTGCTCCACCACCTGCCTCACCATCCGTAAGGAGACCGGCAGCTGGCGGTGGACGGCGGTTTCCATCCTCCTTCCCACAGCGGTGGGGATGACGGCCTGCTTCCTCTTTACCGGGGCGGTGCGCCTGCTGGGGCTGGCATAGGTCATTTTCTGTAAAAAACGGGGCACACTTCCAGATAGAAGGAGGTGTGCCCCTTGCGCTGCGGCCCCAGATTGCTTTTTGTCCTTTTGCTCCTCTGTCTGCTGGCCCTCCCCGGCCTTGGCCGTCTTGCCGCCTGGAAAACAGGGGGCGTCTCTCTTTTGTACGCCAGCCCGGGAAAGACGGAGGCCCCCTCCCAAACCGCCGCCCCCCTGACCGCAGAGGGAGAGAACAGCCCGGCGGCTATGGCGGCCCCGGTGGTGGCGGGGTACTACCCCTGGTACGCCCGGCTGGACGGGTATCTCCCCGGGGACCTGCCGGCGGAGCTGCTTACCCACCTTCACTACGCCTTTGCAGGGATCGATGAGACCGGCCGGGTCCAGCTGGAAAATCCCAGGGAGGATCTGGCCAGCTTTGCGGGGCTCCGGGGCCTTCGGGAGGAGTTCCCCGGCCTGATGACCCTTCTTTCCATCGGGGGCTGGGACGGCTCCCAGAACTTCTCCCTGGCCGCCCGGGATGAGGAACACCGCCGGACCTTCGCCCGAAGCGCCGCCGCCCTGATGGAGGAACAGGGCTTTGACGGGCTGGACCTGGACTGGGAGTTCCCCGTCTCCGGAGGCAAAGAGGGGACCCTCCACCACCCGGAGGACGGGGAGAACTACCTCCGGCTCCTTCAGGCGGTGCGGGAAGAGTTGGACGCCCGGGGAAAGGCGGCGGGCCGGGACTATCTTCTCACGGCGGCGGTCTCCCCGGGGAGCAGCTTTCTGGCCAACGTTCCCCTGGCGGAACTGGCGGAGCCGGTGGACTACCTCTTCCTTATGGGCTATGACCAAAACGGCCCCTGGGATGCCCTCACCGGAAGAAACGCCCCTCTTTCTGCCGGGGACGGTGGAATCAAGGCGGCGGTGGAACGCTATCTGGCCGCCGGCGTTCCCCGGGAAAAGCTGGTATTGGGAACCCCCTTCTATGGCTACCTCTACCGTCTGGAAAGGGAGATCCCGGGGCAGGAGGGGCTGCCCTTCGCCTCGGCGGAGCCGGTGGGGTACGACGCCATCACCGCCCGCTGGCTGGGGGAGGGGACCCGGAGGTTCGACCCGGAGGGGGAGGTCCCCTGGCTTTCCGGGGAGGGGTGGTACCTCTCCTACGATGACCCCTCCTCCATCGCCGCCAAGGGCCGGTACGCCCGGGACCAGGGGCTGAGGGGGGCGGGGGCGTGGGAACTCTCCCAGGACCGGGAGGGACGGCTGCTGGGGGCGCTGTGGCAGAGTCTCCGGCAATATCGCTAAATTCCCCCGGGATATTTCTCCAAAATCCTCTTTCCTTTCCCCTTTACAAATCCCCCTCCCTCCGGTATAATGGCAAAGATAACCGGACACGTCCGCCGTGTCCATAGATCGAAGGGAGGGGTGCGGCATGAGTATTCAGACAGATCTGCTGCTTTGGCCGGGGCGGAGCTTTCCCCCTTTTTCCCCCTCTTCTTTTCTCCCCGTTTCTCCGTGAAAGGTATTGGCGTCCCCTTTTCGGGAACCGCCAATACCTTCTTTTTTTGAGCGGGGGGCGTGTGTAAAAGGAGGTTTTTTTATGTCCAACGAGACCCAGACCAACCAGGGCATCTATGATGCCCGCGCCCTGGGCACCCCAAAGATGCTGGTGCTTGGCTTCCAGCACGTCTTTGCCATGTTCGGCGCCACCGTCCTGGTGCCCCTTATCACCGGCCTCAGCGTCAGCACCACCCTGCTGATGGCGGGCCTGGGAACGCTGCTGTTCCACTTTATCACCGGCGGACGGGTCCCCGCCTTTCTGGGGTCCTCCTTCGCCTTCCTGGGGGGCTTTGCCATCGTCGCCCCCAAGCTGGCCGACGCCAACGGGGAGCTTACCGTCCCCAACGCCGAAATGCTCCCCTATGCCTGTGGCGGCGTGGTGGCCGCCGGTCTGGTCTACGTGGTGGTTGCCGGCCTCATCCACCTCTTCGGGGTCAGCAAGGTGATGCGCTTCTTCCCCCCTGTGGTCACCGGGCCCATTATCATCTCCATCGGTCTGATCCTGGCCCCCTCCGCCATCGCCAACGCCAGCACCAACTGGTTTTTGGCCGTGGCGGCCCTGGCGATCATCATCGTCTGCAACATCTGGGGCAAGGGCATGGTAAAGATCATCCCCATTCTGCTGGGGGTTCTGGGCTCCTACGTCCTGGCCCTGATTACAAACCAGGTGGATTTTGCCCCCATCGCCCAGGCCCACCTCATCGGCTCCCCCATCCATCCCTCTGCCATGGCCAAGTTTGACATCGGCGCCATCCTCACCATTATGCCCATCGCCCTGGCCGCCATGATGGAGCATATCGGCGATATGGCCGCCATCTCCGCCACCGTGGGCCAGAATTTCATCGCCAAGCCCGGCCTGGCCCGGACCCTCTTGGGGGACGGCCTTGCCACCACCCTGGCCGGCTTCTTCGGCGGCCCCGCCAACACGACATACGGCGAGAACACCGGCGTCCTGGCCCTTACCAAGGTCTACGATCCCAAGGTCATCCGCCTTGCCGCCGTCATCGCCATTATCCTGTCGGTGAGTCCCAAATTTGACGCCATCGTCAACACCATTCCCACCGCCATCATTGGCGGGATCAGTCTCATCCTCTACGGGATGATCTCCGCCATCGGCGTCCGGAACGTGGTGGAAAACCAGGTGGACTTCACCAACTCCCGGAACCTTATCATCGCCGCCGTGATCCTGGTCTCCGCCCTGGGCTTCAACAGCGTAGGCGGCCTTACCCTCTTCCAGAACGAGAGCCTTACCATCAGCCTCTCCGGTCTGGCCATCGCCGCCATCCTGGGCATCGCCCTCAACGCCATCCTCCCCGGCAACGACTACGACTTCGGCCGGGATCTGGTCCGGGACGACCCGGTAAACTTCGGCAGATACTAAAAAAAGGAGCGAGGCGGCCCTGCGGCTGCCCCGCTCCCTTTTTGTTGGGATCATTCCCCTTTGATGTTCTGCTGTGCGTGGATCAGCAGCTTGTCAAAGGTTTCCTGGCTCAGGTCATGCTCCACCTTGCAGGCGTCCCTGGCGGCGACGGCCGGGTCCACCCCCAGGCTGACAAAGAAGTCGGTAAGGACCTTATGCCGCTGGTAGACCCTGGCGGCGACGGTCTCCCCGGCGGGGGTGAGAAGGAGAAAACCGTCTTCATCCAGGCTGACATATCCATTTTCCCGAAGCTTCTTCATGGCGATGCTGACGCTGGCCTTGGAAAAGGACAGCTCCTCCGCCACGTTCACCGCCCGCACCGTTCCGTTGCGCTCCCGGAGTATGAAGATAGCCTCCAAATAGTCCTCGCTGGACTCCCGCATCTGCATGGTGGTCCCCTCCTTTTTCCTTCTGGCTGCTTCTATACTACCACGATTCCCCCGGAATGGCAAGGGGGACAAAGACCCGTTCCCGTTCAAAGCCGGCGTCCCGAGGAAAAGCTGCTTGCTTCAAGGGCAGCTTCATGGTATAATCAAAGCGGCAGGATCACATTTGGAAAGGAGCGGGCTTGGCATGGAAAATGAGGTCGTATTGGGGAATGTCATGATCGACTGCGACGATGAAAAGAAACTGCAAAAATTTTATGGCGAGCTACTGGGTTGGGAAATGTGCGAACTATTCGCCAGACCCGCTGTACGCAGTTCCACGGGGGTCGTTTTTCTCTTCATCGAAGAAGCTGGCTACCGCCGCCCTGTATGGCCCGAAGAAACCGGGGAGCAGCAGAAACAGATGCACTTCGATTTTCAGGTCGATGATGTTGCGGAGATGGCCAAAAAGGCGGAGCGGCTGGGGGCGGCAAAGTCAAAAGCGCAATTCGGCGGGAGCGATTTTGTGACGATGTTTGACCCGGCGGGACACCCGTTCTGCCTGTGCCAAAAGTAACCGGCCCCGGGTCAGCGGGCGGCCGCCTTTTCACGGCGGCCGCCCGCTTTCGGCATTTTGACAGATCCCGCCGCCCGGGCACGGACCGTCTTGTTTCCCCCCGCCATTTGTGCTATACTACTACAATACCTCACCCCAAGAAAGGAGGCCCGCCCCCATGAGCGACCTTTTGATCCGCCGCTTCGTCCAGGACTGGCAGCACCCCGACCGCCCCGAGGTCCGGCGGCAGTATGGACGCCTGGGGAGCGTGGTGGGGATCCTGGTGAACCTCCTCCTCTCCATGGGGAAGCTGGTGACAGGGGCCCTGTCCGGCAGCGTGGCCATCACCGCCGACGGGGTGAACAACCTCTCCGACGCGGGGAGCTCGGTGGTCTCGTTGGTGAGCTTCCGCCTGGCAGCCCGCCCCGCCGATGCAGACCACCCCTACGGCCACGCCCGGTACGAGTACCTGGCCAGTATGGGGGTCGCCGTCATCATCCTTCTGCTGGGCATCGAGCTGGCCCGGGACTCGGTGCGTCGGATCTTCCTGCCGGAGACCACCGCCTTCTCCTGGGTGACCGTAGGGGTGCTGGCCGTCTCCATCCTGGCAAAGCTGTGGCTCTGCGCCTTTGGACGGAAGCTGGGCCGGACCATCCACTCCGGCCTTATGGAGGCTGCCGCCGCCGACAGCCTCTCCGATGTGCTGGCTACCGGGGCGGTCCTTCTTTCCACCCTGGCGGCCCCCTTCCTGCCCTTCGCCCCGGACGGCTTTGTAGGGGTCCTGGTGGCCCTGTTCATCCTCCGCTCCGGGGTGGAGATCATCCGCAAGGCCATGGACCAGCTGCTGGGGGAGGCCCCGGACCAAGAGCTGGTGTCGGAGATCACCGCCTTTGTCCGCTCCTATGACGGGGTGCTGGACTGCCACGACCTGGTCATCCACAGCTACGGCCCGGGGCGGTGCTTCGCCACCATCCACGCCGAGGTGTCGGCGGAGGAGAGCATCCTGGCCAGCCATAAGGTCATTGACAACATCGAACGGGACATCCTTCGGGAGAAGGGGATCCAGCTGGTGATCCATATGGATCCGGTGGCCGTAGGGGATCCCCAGCTTTGTTTTTACCGGGAGGTGGTGGAGGAGGTCCTGGGCGGCATCCACCGGGCCCTTTCCTTTCACGACCTGCGGATGGTGGAAGGGGAGCAGCGGGTCAAGCTGATCTTTGACGTCCTGGCCCCCTTTGGCCTGAACCTGACCGACGGGGAGCTGACGGAGCGGATCGGGGTGGAGCTGGCCAAACGGGACCGCCGCCTCACCGCCGCCGTGACGGTGGACCGGGTGTAAAAAGAGAAGAAGCCCCCGCCCCATCCGGCGCCTGCCGGGAAGGGCGGGGGTCTTTGTATCAGTAGGGCAGGTCCAGGTAGTCCACCCGCCAGCCCTCCGCCGTCCGTTTCAGCAGGATGGGCATGGCCCGGACTTGGGCCGGCTGGTCGTTATCATCGGAGGCGCGGTAGTAGGCATACCGGGTGAGGAGGATTTGGTCGCCTTCCGCCCGTGCGGAGTAGCGATCCCTCCCCAGATAGGGGCTGTAGCCGCCCCGGCTGCCCAGCCGGACATAAAGCTTCCCCTGGTAGTCGATGAATGGCCCGTGCTGGTTCAGCCGGTCAAAAAAATCTTCGGTGAGGACCTGGCACATCTGGCCCCGCAGGTCCTGAAAGCTTTGGTACCGGTCCCCGGTGTAGAGGCACCAGCCGTCCATTCCGTCGATTTGAATGGGATTGCTGTAGTCCACCGTTCCGTAGTAGTTTTCCATGGAGTCGATGCTGTACCGGAAGATCTGCACCAGCTGTTCCGCCTGGTCCAGAAGCTCCCACTGCTCCTCCGTAAGGGGGAGGACGTCGGCTCCCTCCCGGGTGGGATAGTCATCGGGGACCCGGTTGGGCTGGCACTGACAGCCCAGGTAGCGCCAGCCGCCGTCTTCCTCCAGCCGGACCGTCAGGGTGAACCGCCGGGCCAGAGGGGAGTCCTCCGGGTGGTCCACCTCCAGGTCGATGGTGAGGATGGGGCCCTCCCGGGTGTAGGTGTAGTCGATCCCTTTCCGTCCCGTTAGAAGATGCTCACCGGCGGACCAATATCCCTCCAGCTTCGGGTCATACTCCCGCCCCAGGCGGAGAAATTCGGTGGGGACGTCAAAATATGTCCGGATCTCTTCCTCGTAGACCTCCTGGGGGAAGAAGGGGCTGTCGATCCCCTGCTCCCCAAGGGCAGGACTGGCGTATTGGTCTTTTTCTGCGGAGACGGTAGAGAGAAACCAGATGTAGTAGTAATTGGCGGGGATCTCCTCGGGCCGGTGCCAGCTGTAGGGCATATCAAAGAGGGAGGAGACCTTCCGCACCAGGCGGGAGCTTCCGTCCTTTTGGGGCATCAGCTCCCCGCCGTAGGCCAGGATGATCTCCCGGACCAGGGCGTCCTCCTCCGGGTCGGCTGGGGAGGGATCCGGGACCTCCGGGAGGGTCTCCTGGGATGCCGGGGAAGCGGGGGAGACGGGGCTCTCCGGCGGAGGAGCCTCCGGTCCGCCGCACCCGGAAAGGGCCAGCAGCAGCGCGGCAAAAACAGCGATGATCTTCCTCATGGGATCCACTCCTTCCCGTTGGTCGTTGCATCAGTAGGGCAGTTCCAGGTGGTCCACCCGCCAGCCCTCCGCCGTCTTGTTCAGCAGGATGGGCATGGCCCGGACCCGGGCCGGTTCGGCGTTTTCCTGGTCAAAAAGGGCTCCGTCGGTGTAGTAGGCGTACCGGGTGAGGAGGATCCGGTCCTCCCCCAGCTGCTGGGAGGAGAAGCGGTCCTTCCCCCACAGATAGGTGTTGTTGGTGCCCCGGGCGCCGTCCAAGACATAAAGATTTCCCTGGTAGTCCACAAAGGTCCCATACTGGTTCAGGCTGTCAAAGAAGGCTTCGGTCAGGGAGGTGCAGCTTTGAGCCCGCAGGTCCTGAAAGCTTTGGTACCGGTCCCCGGTGTAGAGACAGCGGCCGCCGTACCCGTCGATCTGGACGGGATTTCCGTAGTCTACCGTTCCATAGTAGTTTTCCATGGAGTCGGTACTCACCTGGAAGATCCGCACCCACTGTTCCGCCTGGTCCAAAAGCTCCCACTGCTCCGCTGTAAGGACGGTAAGGTCCCCCTGTTCCTCCCCCCATAGGGGCAGTTCCCTGGGCTGGCACTCGCAGCTTCGGAAGGTCCATCCGCCGTCCTCCCGGAGGTCGGCGATGAGCCGGAACTGCTGGGCCCAGCTGTTGTTGTATTCATCCTCCAGGGTGATGTCGATGACGACATAGCTTTCCTGCCGCTGGAACTCGTAGGTGATCTTCTGCTGGACTCCGCCGTCACCGCCACCTGCCATCCGGTAGCCCTTTCGCTCCTGGTCGTAGTCAGGGGAAGCGCGAAGGATCTCCGGGTCCGCGCCAAAGCGGGCCGCCAGCCGCTCCTCGTAGACCTCTTGGGGGAAGAGCCAGCCGCCCTCCTCTTGGGGATCGGCATAACGGTCCGGCTGGTCCTCCTCCCCAATGGTGGTGAGGAACCAGAGGGAACGCCACTCCGGGGGGATCTCCTCGGGCCGGTGCCAGCTGTAGGGCATCTGGAAGAGGCTGAACAGCTTGGTTTTCAGATGGGTACCATCCTTCTGGGTGACCATCTCCCCGCCGTAGGCCAGGATGATCTCCTGTGCCAGTGCGTCGTCGGGATCCGGAGCGGGTTCGGGATCCAGCTGGGAGGCCGGGCTTTCCGAGAGCGTCTCCTGGGATGCCGGGGAAGCGGGGGAGACGGGGACCTCCGGCGGAGGAGCCTCCGGTCCGCCGCACCCGGAAAGGGCCAGGGCCGCTGCAATGAAAACAGCTATCATTGTCCGCATGGTTTCCACTCCCTTCGGGGCCTTTTGTTGTTATCCCAGCTTTGTCACCAAAAGCCAAGCCAGGGCAATTTGTGCCGCCAGGATCAGGGGCACCCCAAAGACGAAGCTTTTGTGCTTTGTCTTGTGCCGGAACAGGTACATCCCCGCCAGCACCCCCAGGGAGCCCCCCAGGGCAGCGATGAGGAACAGCGTCTTTTCCGGGATCCGCCGCCGGGGCTTCTTGCCCCGCTGGACCCGCTCCCCGTTTTTCCGGGCGATGGTCTTGTCCAGGCCCATCGCCCCCAGCCCAACCAGGGTCATTACCCCCACCAGCGCCAGGTCCGCCTGCCAGATGACCTCTTGGGAGAACATTTTAGATCACACCCCATTCATGCAGCGTCCGGAACCAGGTGTCCGAAATGGTCTGGGGCAGTTCCGCAAACCAGTTCAGCACCGTTCCCAGGCCGTACCGGAAGGACCAATAGGCCAGGACAAAGGCCAAAACGGTGGCGATGCCCAGCCAGACCCAGTAGGCGATCCGGCGCTTTACCACAGTCAGGTACCCCTCCCCGGCAGGGAGGAATCCCAGAGTCTTCCAGGTGAGAAAGCTGAAGCCCTCCTTGGGGAACACCGGCAGGCAGAGTTCAAACAGGCCCAGCTTCCGCCGGACATACCCCTTGGGCTGCCCCCCCTTGGTGGCCAGCACCCCCAGGCAGAGCTTGCAGCTTTCCTCCCCCCGCCTTATCAGCTCCTCCATTACTTGGCGGCTGTAGAGAGGGGCGCGGAATTCTTTCCAGTAGGCGCCCGCCCCGGGGATGGTCACCCTTTTTTGGACGCGGATCTCTCCGGCAGGGGCCCCCTTGATGGCGTGGAGTTCCCCCAGGAGTTCCAGCCCCTGTTCCCCGCCGTCAGGCAGGGCTTTGATGATGGTCATGGCCTGTCACCTTGCCTTCCGCTGAAAATCAGGAGTTGTCCCATGGATCACAGGGGACGGATCCGCAGCACCCCAGTGATGCCGCCCCCGCGGCTGAGGGTGTCAAAGACCCGTTCCCAGTCCTCCAGCTTGCCGGGATGGGTCACCAGGGGCTTCAGATCCCGGGGGTACTCCTCCAGGATCTGAAGGGCCCGGTCCATCTCCCGGTAATCGCTGGTATGGAAGAACCGGAGGGTAAGGAACTTTTCCATAGCGGTGTCCCACTTGGCCGCAATGCTTTCCCGCTGGCTCAAACCCAGGCAGGCCATACGGCCCCCCACCCGCAGGCAGTCGATGGCGTTGTTCACCCCGGCCTCGGTGCCGGTGGTCTCAATGGCCAGGTGGGCTCCCAGCCCCCCGGTTTCCTCCAGAACCACTGCGGAAAGGTCCTGGGTGAGGGTGTCCACCACCAGGTCCGCCCCCAAAGCCTTGGCCGCCGGGAAGCGCACCGGGCGGTCCTGGGTGACCCCGGCGACGATGACCCTGGCGGCCCCTCCGGCCTTGGCGGCGATCAGGGCCAGCAGGGCGCTTTGCCCCGAGCCTATAATCAGCACAGTTTCCCTTGGGGAGATCAAAGAGGTGGAAAGGATGTCCCCTGCCAAGGCGGCCATGGGGGCGGCCAGGCAGGCGATGTTGTCCGGGAGGGAGGCCGGGATCTTATGCAGGGATTCCTCCGGCAGGGTGACGTACTCCGCCAGGGTTCCGTCCCGATTCACCCCTAAAAACTGCTTCTTTTCACAATACTGGGGGAAGCCGTCCCGGCAGCTTTGGCACTTGCCGCAGGCGTAGAGGTAGGGATGCACCGTCACCCGGTCCCCAGGGGCCACGGCGGTGACGCCGGGAAAGACCGACTCCACCTCCCCGACAAACTCGTGGCCCATAATAAAGGGGGGCGTGCTGGAAAACTTCCCCTGGTAGATCTGAAGGTCGGCGGCAGAGACGGCGCAGACCGACACCCGGATGAATACGTTGTCCCGGGGGGTGAGCTGAGGGGCGGGATGCTCCTCCAGGCGGGCGGCCCTTGCGCCGGGGGCATATTTATAGAGGGCTTTCATCTAAGAACTCCTCCGATCTCAAAAGCCGTCTCCGGCGCCAGGGCCCAAAAGGCCAGGGGCGCAGATACAGCCTGTTGTTGATAGATACGATTATCATACCATTTTTTTCCCTCCGGCGCAACAAAAAACGGGAAAAAAGCGGCAAAAAGCGGGGCGTCTCCCCCTATGGGGCAAAAAAACAGGACGGTCCCGCCGTCCCGTCCCCGTTTTTATTTGGGGGCCAGAGCCCCGTTGACCTCGGCGCCAAGAATCAGCGTCAGGCCCGTGGCGTAAAGCCAGAGGAGCAGCACCACCACACCGCCCAGGGTCCCGTACAGCATCGAGTAGTTGGCGATGTTTTCGACGTAAAAGGAAAAGCCCAGGGAGAACAGAAGCCAGGAACAGAGGGCGGCGGCAGCCCCGGGGAAAACCCGCCGGCGGGTTTTGCTCTTCCCGGGGGACACCCAGTACAGCGCCCCCAGGGCCAGAAAGAAAGCCACCCCCATCAGGGGAAAGCGGAGGGCGTTCCACAGGCCGATAAAGGGGGTGATGGCCGGCAGGTAACGGGCCAGGAAGGTCAGCACCCCCCGCCCGATGAGCAGCAGGGCCAGCGTCCCCAGCACCACCGCCATAAGAAAGAGGGTAAAAAGGGCCACCACCAGCTGGTGCCGCAGGGTGGGCCGGGGGGCCTTTGCGCCGTAGGCGGTGTTTACCGCCCGCATCAGGCTGTCCACCGCCCGCATGGGGAGCCACAGGGCGACAATTAGGCTGGCCGCCAGAAGATTCCCGCTTTTCAGCTGGGTGACATGGACCAGGTAGGCGTTGATAACCTCGATGATCTCCCGGGGGATGAGGGTGTGAAGGGCCTCCAGGGAAAGGGGCTCCAGCTCCAAAAAGCCCACCAGAGTGCTGAGAAAGATGAGGAAGGGGAAGAAGGAGAAGAGCAGATAGTAGGCCAGGGCGGCGGCGGATTTCCCTACGTCGTGATCCAGGTATCCCCGGACCAGCCGCTCTCCGAACCGGAAGACCCGGTACCGGGAGAGCCGCCCCCAAAGCTGTTCCAGCCGTTTCTCCATTTCTTCCCCTCCCTTTGGGTTATGTGGTCAGGTCCACCTCCGGGGCCTCCCCCACAGGGGGATTCCCGGGCATTCCGGTGATGTTCAGGTTGCGGTTCACCTTGGCATCGTAGGTATCCGCCTTGATGACCTCGGTTAGATCGATGCCGGTGGTGGCCTTCATCGATTCGATAAGCCGGGTCATGACGGCGGGGACGTTGTCCGCAACAGTCCCCACGCCGGAGCTGTCGCCGCCAACAATGGTGATCTTGTCGATCTGGGCCAGAGGCTCGGCAATCTTGCCGGCAATGTCCGGCAGCACCTGGATGAGCATTTCCGCCATGGCGGCGTTGTTGTACTTCTGGTAGGCCTCCGCCTTTTTCTCCATGGCCTCCGCCTCGGCAAGGCCCTTGGCCCGGACGGCTTCGGCTTCGGCCAGACCCCTGGCCTGGATGGTGGTGGCCTCGGCCTCACCCTTGGCCCGGATACCGGCGGCCTCCTGCTCCTGCATAAAGCGCATGGCCTTGGCCTCGGCGTTGCGCTTGGCCAGCAGGCCGGCGGCCTCCTGTTCGCTGACAAACAGCTGGGCCTGGGCCTCCTTCTCCGCCTTGTACTGCTCGGCCTCCGCCTGCTTCTGGCGGCGGTACAGCTCGGCGTCGGCGGTCTTGCGGATCTCGGCGGAAAGGGCCTGCTCCCGGACCTCGGCTTCCTTGCGCTTCAGCTCCACCTCCCGCTCCTGCCGGGCGATGTCGGCGTTGGCGGTGGCCACCTCGATGGTCTTTCTCTGCTCCTGCTCCTGGATGGAGTAGGCGGCGTCGGCTTCGGCCCGTTTGGTGTCCTCCAGCTTTTTCAGTTCCGCCCGCTGGATGTCCAGCTCGTTCTTTTTGATGGCGATCTCCCGGTCGGCGTCCACCCGGGCCTCGTTGGCCTGGCGGTCGGCCTCGGCCTTGGCCACGGCGATCTCCTTGTCCGCCTCCGCCTTGGCGATGGCGGCCTTCTTTTTGATCTGGCTGATGTTGTCGATACCCAGGTCGTCAATGACCCCGTTTTCATCCGAGAAGTTCTGGACGTTAAAGCTGACAATGTCCAGTCCCATGGCGGCAAGGTCCGGCTCGGCGTTTTCCTTTACCAGTTCGGCGAACTTCTGCCGGTCGCTGACCATCTCCTCCAGCTTCATTTTGCCCACAATCTCACGCATATTGCCTTCCAGAACCTCCTGGGCAACCGAACGGACGTAATCGGTCTTTTGGTTGAGGAAGTTTTGGGCGGCCAGGGCCAGCTTCTCCGGGGAGGCGCTGATCTTGACGTTGACGGCGGCGTCCACCCGGATGTTGATGTAGTCGGCGGTGGGCACGGCGTTGGAGGTTTTTACGTCCACCGGAATGAGTTTGAGGCTCACCACATCCAGCCGCTCCAGGAAGGGGATCTTGATAACCGCCTTACCGATGACGGTGCGCCGCCGCAGGCCGGAGACGATAAAGGCGGTATCCGGCGGGGCTTTTTTGTAGCCGCTGGCCAGCAGTGCAAAAACTGCGACGACGGCCAGAACAGGGACGAGAACCGGGAAGATCAGATCAAACATGGTGTTTCCTCCTCTTCAATGTATACTTTTCCAAGCCGTGGGGGATGGACTCCTTCCACCAGCCCGGTCAGCCAAAGTGAAGCTTGCTGACCCCCTTGCCCCGGGTGGTGATTCCCCGGGCGCACCGGGCCGCGTTCTCCAGGACCGGCGCAAGATCAAAGACCAGCTGCCCGTCCCGCTTCCGGAACTCCCCCGCCACCATGACGTGACGGATGTTCCGGCTGTCGGCACTGTAGAGGATGGCCGCCAGGGGATTGTACAGCGGCGCGGTATGGGGCGTATCCAGATCCCAAAAGACCAGGTCCGCCGCCGCCCCGGGGGTGAGGCTCCCGGAGCCGAAGCTCAAAGCCCGGTGCCCCCGAAGCATCACCTGCCACACCTCCCGAAGCGGATAGTCCTCCGCCTGGTCCCCCAGCTTGCCCAGCAGGGCGAAAAGCCGGGCCTGCTCCAGGGGGTCCACCGTGTTGGAGCTGGCCGCCCCGTCGGTGCCGATGCAAAGGTTCACCTTCCGCCAGTAGTCCCAGACAGGTCCTTTTCCCGCCCCAAGCTTCATATAGGTTTTGGGACAAAGGGCGATGTAGGTGTCCTCCCCCAGAAGGGCCAGGTCGCTTTCCTCGATCCACAGGCCGTGGGCCACGATGCAGGGCACCGTAAAGCACCCGGCCTCCGCCGCGACCTGGAAGGGGGTCTTGCCATGCTGCTTCCGGCTCTCCTCCACCTGGGCGGCGGTCTCCGAGACGTGGAGGTGCAGGCCGCCCCCCTTCTCTTTGGCGGCCCGGGCCAGGGTCTCCAGGGCCTGGGTGGAGCAGATATAGGGGGAGTGGGGTCCGAAGCGGATCTTTACCATGGGGTCGTCCCGGTACTGGTCCATGAGGTCGGAGACTGCCTGCATTTCCGGCGCCGGGTCGCCGTCAAAGGCGAAGACGGTTCCGGCGATGTCCGCCCGGATGCCGCTTTCCTTAGCCGCCCGGGCGATTTGCTCCCCGTGGAAGTAGTGGTCGGCAAAGGCGGTGACCCCGTGGTCCAGCATTTCGGCGCAGCAGAGGCGGGATCCCCAGTAGATGTCCTCCTCCTGGATCTTGCTTTCATAGGGCCAGATCTCCCGGTTGAACCAGTCGTTGGCGTTGACGTCCTCGGCCAGGCCCCGGAGGATGTGCATAGGGGAGTGGGCATGGAGGACGGTGAGGCCGGGGCTGACAAAGAGGCCGCCGCAGTCCAGCGTTTCCCCGGCTTCGCCCTCCGGGAGGGAGAGGCCCTTACCCCGGGCGGCGATGGCGCCTTCCCGGATGAGGAGGTCTTCTCCGGTGGAGATGGTTCCGGTTTCGTCGATGAGGTTACAATTTTTCAGCAGAACAGCAGGCATAACAGGGCTCCTTTCTATCGATCTTTTCCCAGTATAACACATCCCGCCCCCGCCCGCAAGCGGCGGGCTAGCGCCCGCAGGCGGACCCTCCCCGGTGGGCTAGCGCCCACACGCGGACCCTCCCCGCCGCTCCGCGGCTAAGGGTTGTACGCTGGCTTAGGTTGTGCCTGGAGTCGGATGTAGCAGAAGGCGGGAGGTAGTAACACCCCTTGCCAGGTTGCAAAAGGCGATTTTGCGCTTCGGACGAAACGCCGTTTAGACTCCAGGCAGGACCCACGATAACGACTGCGTAACGAAGGGTCTAAAAGTTTCGCTCAAGCCTTTTCAAAGGCTTGCAGGTCCAGGGCGGCGCCCTGGTCGCCCTCCGCAGAGGGCGAAACACCTTTCGCATCTTTCCGGAGGGCGCATTTCTGCGCCCGCAGGCGCGTCTCGGAGCGCAACCGCCGTAGGCGGCTCTTAGCGCGGAGAGGCTTTGCTTACTTTCTTTTTGCGATAGAAAAAGAAAGTTGACCGTAGGTCACGGTCCCGAAGGGATCGAGGCTAACGCCTTGTAATCGAGTACCCCGCAAATACACCCCGGTGGGGTGTTTTGCGCGGACGGCAGCAATCTCGGCGGGTCCCGAAGGAAGTCCCGCCGACCCTCTAAAGGCCGCCGCCAGGCGGCCCTAAAAACGCCGCTTGCCAATTAGACGCAACCCCACTCCACTCCCCACCCACTCCCGCAGGTTGCATCCGAAGGAAAAACATGGTATAGTAGGGTGTAACAAAAACCAAGGCGGAAAGGAGCCTGTTCCATGGATGTTTCAACTCTGCTGCAAGAGGTGGAGGCAAAGCGGCAGAATGCCTGGCGCAGCTACCTTTTCTGCGGCCTAATGGGAATCGCCCCCGTGGCCATGTTCCTGTTGCAAAAGACCTCCGCCGCCCTTGTCCTTTCAGCCCTTTGGATCTTCTACTACCTCCTGTTGACGCGGCCTGACCGGAAAAAGTACGCCGCCGCCTTTCTTCGGGGAAATCTGCTGGCCTCCCTCTCCTCTTTGTTGGAGGGGGTGGCTTATCACGGCAAAACCGGCCTTCCCCGGGAGGAACTTCTGGCCGAAAAGCTTCTTCCCATCCGGGAGGGAAACAGCTTTATGACCTTCCACTGCACCTCCGGGACCAGCCGGAGGCTGGAAGTCACCCTTTCCGACGTTTCCTTCCAGCTGGACGCCCCGGATGAGAAGGGCCGCCCCCAGTTTTTCAGCGGCTGCTGGGTCCAGATCAAACTGGACCGCCCCACCGGCCTGCGCCTGCGGCTGGTCACCGCTGACCTGGCCGCCCCCAGTCTGCTCACCCCCTGGTTTGGGGAAAAGGCAGGGCTCTCTCCCCTCTCCCTGGAGCCTCACCGGGCAGCCCGGGTTTTCACCGCCTGGGGAGAGAAAAACAGCCCCGGCCTTACCCAGTCGGCCCTGGGCCATCTTATGGACCTGCGGGAAAAGAAGGACCTCCCCCTGGCCATGGGCCTGGAGGAGGACCACCTTGCCGTCTTTTTCCCCCGTCGGTTCCTCTCCGCTGGAGAGCCCTCCCTGCGGGCCCCTGTCACCGAGGCCGCTTTGCTCCGTTCCCCCCTGCCGGAACTGGAGGAGCTGCTGAAGACCGCCGTCGCCTGCGCCCGGGCCGCAGCCCCGGAATCTGTTTAGAAGGACCGGTAACCATCATGTCTTACGCTTCCTTGGAATACGAAAAGGCCCTTGCCCTGGGCCAGAAGGAATACAAAGCCTGTCAGGCCAAAGGCCTCCCCCTCTATCCCCCGGTTCTGGACGAAGTGCTGACCGGGGTGGACACCCGGGGAGAGGTCGAACTGGGCCTGGTGGATGTCCCCATCCATCTTATCACCGGGACCCGGTCTGCCGGGCGGCAGCGGGCCTTTTCCCCCAGCTTCTACCCCCTGCTGGGGGCCGACACCGAGCTGGCCGCCAAGTGGACCGCCCTTTGCAGCGCGCACCTCAGCGAAGGGATCAACGAGCCCATCAAGGTTTACGAATATCTCCACGACTTTTATGTCCAGGAGGGACATAAACGGGTCAGCGTCCTGCGGTATTTCGGGGCGATCACCATTCCCGCCATGGTCACCCGTATCCTGCCCCCTGATGACGGCAGTCTTACCAGCCGCATCTACCAGGAGTATCTGGATTTTTATCATCTCACCGGCATAAACTACCTCTGGTTCACCGAGACGGGCCGCTTCGCCCGCCTCCAGTCCCTGTTGGGCAAGGGGCCAAAGGAGCCCTGGACTCGGGAGGAGCTGCAGGATCTCTTCCTGGTCTACCACCGCTTCCTGGAGGTGTACGACGCCAAAAGCGCCCGGGAACTTCTTGCCAGGAAGGTCACTGCCGGGGATGCTTTGGTAATGCTTATCACCATCTGCGGATACTCCCTTCTTCGGGACTGCACCGGGCCGGAGCTTAAGACCACCCTAGCCCGCCTCCGGGCCGAGCTGATGGTCATTGCCCAGATCCCCCGCCCCCAGCCTCCGGTAAAGAAGCTGCTCCAGACGGTGACCAAAGCCATGACCGGCACCACCGGGGCGGCAGCGGAGATGCTTACGGAACAGACAGGGGAAGCCGGAGAGGAAGCGGAGCAGACCGTTTCCGCAAGATAAAAGGGGGGAATGGCCATGAGGATTCTGGTGATCTCTGACGAGGAGTCCCCGGCGCTGTGGGACCATTTCGACCGGCGGCGGCTGGAAGGGGTAGACCTTATCCTCTCCTGTGGGGATCTGGACCCGGAATACCTTTCCTTCCTGGTGACCTTCTGCCACGCCCCGCTCCTTTATGTCCACGGCAACCACGACGATAAATACCAAAAGACCCCCCCGGGGGGCTGCATCTGTGTGGAAAACCGGATCCACGTCTGCAAGGGCCTGCGGATCCTGGGCCTGGGAGGCTCCATGCGGTACAAGCAGCGGGGGGAGCATCAATACACCCAGGGCCAGATGAACCGCCGGGTGCTGAAAATGACCATCCCCCTGCTGCGGCACAAGGGCTTCGACATCCTCCTCACCCACGCCCCGGCCTACAACCTCAACGACGGGGACGACCTTGCCCACACCGGCTTTGAGGTCTTCCGCTCCCTCATGGACCGGTACAAGCCCCGGTACTTTGTCCACGGCCATGTCCACCTCACCTACAACCCGGATCTCCCCCGGCGGTGTACTTACGGGGAGACCCAGGTCATCAACGGCTTTGGTACCTACTACTTCGACTATTGATCCTTTCCCTGGCGGCGCAGCAGGAAGTTAAAAATAATTCACCTTTTCTCTTGACAAAGCCTGTCTTGAGTGATATATTTATAACACAATGGAGTTAAAAATATATCACTTGGAGGAATGTAAGATGAAGTCGAAGGTTACATTAAAGGAACTGGTTGGGACAAAAATCATTTATGCGGTCCTTCTTGTCTGCTACTATTGGATGTGGGCAAGGCGGGATTGGCATGATTATTATACGACGATCCAAAACATGGTCGCCATCTTTACCATAGTCTTTTTCGCTTTGCAGGCAAGCCGGATTCATAAGTACAGCAAAGAGGAAAAGGACGAGCTGGCGATCCAAAACCTGCGTCGGGTGGATGCCATCGGCCTGAAGCTGATGGTTGCCGCCGCTGTGGTTATTGCCTTTTCCTGCGCCGTCACCCTGATGGATGGAAGGATGGCAGGTTACGCGCTGGTCGGCACGATTTTTATACTAACGATAATACGATTCATCCTGTTTTGTGTGATGGACAGTAAGGGAGTCTAATGTGGTTCTTAAAACGAAGATCAAGGAATACCGGGAAAAAGCTGGGCTGAAGCAAAGCGAATTGGCAGAGCTGGTACACGCCAGACGGGAAACCATTGTACATCTGGAAAACGGAAGGTATAATCCATCGCTGAAACTGGCGATGGATATTGCCAAGGTCTTTTCGGTGACGGTGGAAGAGCTGTTTGAATTTGCAGAAAGCTGATTCCCCAGACCGAGAATCTTCGGATCACAAAGAACGAGAGGGCGTCTCCCATTGGGAGATGCCCTCTCGTTCTTTCCAAGACCGGCGCGCCATCCGCTTCCGCAGTGTTCCGATCCCTCAGCCTACAGAGGCGGCGAAGCGGCGGAAGGCCGCCCGGCCCTCCGGGGTGCATTTGTAGACCCCAGCGTGTTCCAGCACCTGGGCAAAGACCTTCCCCACCTCTTCCCGAAGGATGCCCATGGCATTTTCCTTGGTGAACATATGGCAGGTCCGTAGCTCCTCCGCCCAGTCGGCGTGTTTGGCGGTCTGTTCCTCGGCCCGGAGGTCCGCTCCGGAAACCAGGGCTTCGGCCAAGGCGGCCAGTTCCCCCTTGAGACGGGCGGGCAGAACCGCCAAGCCCATAACCTCGATGAGACCGATGTTCTCCTTTTTGATGTGGTGGAGTTCCTGGTGGGGATGGAACACCCCCAGGGGGTACTCCGGGGTGGTGCGGTTGTTCCGCAGCACAAGATCCAGCTCGTAGTCCTTCCCCCGCCGCCGGGCAATGGGGGTGATGGTGTTGTGGGGCTCCCCGCCGGTCTGGGCAAAGATGCCGGCGGCCTCGTCGCTGTATCCCCGCCAAGTGGTGAGAATCCGGTCCGCCAGCTCGGTGAGCTGCTCCCGGTCCCCGCCTGTCAGGCGGATCACCGACATGGGCCAGCGGACGATCCCAGCCCGGACCTCCGGAAAGCCCGGGAAGGACAAAGCCTCCTCCAGGGGGGCCCGTTCCATGGCAAAAACAAACCGTCCCCCCTGGAAATGGTCGTGGCTGAGGATGGATCCCCCCACAATGGGCAGGTCGGCGTTGCTCCCCA